>JAPCJU010000142.1 GCA_027886795.1 Nitrososphaerota archaeon
TACTCCTAGCTGGCCCCGGCAGGAATTTACTGGGATAAGAGGTTGAATTGTGACGAGTAAGAATGTAGCCCCTCTCCCTTCGAATGACAAATTCGCACGGTCATTCGATATGTTATTATTTAAGGCAAAAGTCCGGTTGCTAGCGCATCTGAAATTCAATTTTGCAACGTCCAAGATTTGGCAATCGAGCCATATTTTACATAATAATCATCATCTCTTTGCTAATCATACTTTTTGTATCAATTCTTATTGGGCTCGTTGTTCTCGTGGTTGCAATCGCATTCTACGCTCGGAATGCCAGGCGAGCCCGCTTAGATCGGTTTTCTCCTCCCTCTCCCGACGGAATGGATTCTCCTCCGTCAAACCCTTGAGGTTGACTCGTAATCACGAATTGATTTTGCCGGGCTCTTTCCTGTAAAGACGATCTTTACCTTTAGCGAAAGGCATCAGGCGAGTTTTTAACCTCTAAAATTTAATTTTTTTATTAGTGGCTTCCTCCCGATGTCGAAATCGCGTTTTGATCAATTTAACGCGTTCATCAGGAAACGCCGCCGTCTGATAATTATCGCGTGGATCGTAGCTTTAGCCGTTTCCCTGATTTTCATTCCAAGTTTTTTCTCGTCTGTATCCTACAACGTTACCGGAGGTGTGGGAGGGCCAACCAATACTGAATCACAAAAAGCGGCCAACATTCTCAGCACGGAATTTCCGGGCTCGAACAATGGAAGCTCCACGAGCATACTTGTTGTGTTCCAAGGTAACAACGTCTATTCGGATTCGGTAAAAAATGGCGTCTTGTCGCTTAACGATACAATATCAAACGACGTCCAGATCGGCAATTACACTGGAATGACGAGTGTGTATTCAACCGAGTACGGGATTCTGAACTCTTCGCTTCCAAGTCTTGTAGCTCAAGTTACAAGTCTCGAGTCAAAACTGGGGCTAATAAACAGCGGCGTCTTCACGCTTCAGCAAAATCTTTCTTCTTTGAGCGGAAACTTGTTTCAGCTTGAAATGGGGATAAACCAGACCTCACAATTGATCTATGGAATACCAGCAGGTTTCCTTCGCGCATGGGAGGGTGCAGAGGCTAGTGGGATAACTAATCCCAACCAGGCAAATGTTGCCGCCAATGCATCCATCTATCAGGCAACGAATAATTTCGGAGGAAGCCAGGAATCAATCGGGTATTATTCGACATTCTATCAGGCATGGAACATGACTTTCAGCCGTCTACCAAACTCGACTACGCCCCTAGCACGGGAAGCAGATTCAATCAAACAAGCTGTCTCGGTTTTTTCAAGCAACCCGTCTTTAGACTCTGCGACAAAGCAGATAATTGGATCAGTTTCCACGGGGTTGAATGTGTCGGATTGGAATCAAATGAGTTCGATTTCAAACTTGACAATTACGACCTTGGCTTCAAGCATCCCTTCCCAACTTTCTAGCTCCTTGGGTACGAGTCCAGAGAGTCTTGTTACTGAACTGTACAAATTCGGGCCATCCCCGTCCAATGCCCTTCTGTCAAACTACACGATTTCCCTGTTCGAAGCGAATCTTTCGAAAAATTCTAGTGGAGCCAGCCTAGGAATTTCAGTGTCCCAGCTCGTGAGGTCTTCTTACGATCTAGGGTCTTCTTACAATTTCTCTGCAGCTTGGAAGTCAGCGTCGAGTTTTGTTGCAAATGCGACCCAAAGCGTATTTTCGACCTCACCCTTGTTCCACGTCAATGCGCCATCTCTGCAAAACCTACTTTCAACGCTTCCCAATGGTACCGCTGCAGAGATCCGGAATTCAGTAACCAATGTGGTCAGAACTCAATCATTTGACAATTATCCGTACATTCCAACCCGCTCTCTCACCCAAAATCTCGTAAGCAAAGATAATCAAACCACAATTATCATTTTCAATTTCTCCCACCTCCCTAGCCCCGGCGCGATAACACGTTTCAAAACTGACGTGGACAATTCAAACCTTCACAACTTGGGTTCGACTTATGTTACAGGCTCGTCTGTAATTTCTCAAGATCTGCAAAATGCATTCACGCCTGCTCTCTCCATAACCATCGGGCCGGGAGTTGCAATTTCAATTCTAATCGTGGCTCTGTTGTTTCTGTCTCCTATTGCCATGTTGATCCCCATATTGATGGGCGGGATCTCGATCTCAATCGCCCTTTCGGCAATTTACGTCGGCCTCGTGAAAATTGGGCACGGCAACATAACCTTCCTTACTCCGACACTCACTATCTTGCTTGTGCTGGGTCTTGCAGTCGATTATGCGGTCTTGCAACTGAGGAGAACTAGGGAAGAAAGACTGAACCAGAAATCGACGGAAGATAGCGTCGCAATCTCGGTAAAGTGGGCGGGCCAAGCAGTGCTGACAGCCGGGATTACCGTGATCGTCGCGTACATTGTAATGGCGGTTGCAAATGTCCCGCTTTTCAGCGACGTGGGAACCGCGATAGCTCTTGGTGTTTCCGTCCTGCTTGCCGCTTCCCTGACACTACTACCAGCATTAGAGCTCTCTCTCGGAGATAGAATCTTTTGGCCAAGTCTGGCGCGCCACATGAATAACAAATCTCCGCGCCAGAGTAGATTGGATAAGATCGCAAAAGGTACTTTGAAGAATAAAGTAGTAATCGCCGCGGTGATAAGCGCGTTTGCACTCAGCGCCTTTTATGCATCCTATACAACTCCGACCGGTTCAAATTTCCTGAAATTGATTCCAAATTTTCCGAGCAATCAGGGGCTAACCGTGATTACCAACAGCCTGGGAAGTGGAACGATTGCTCCTGCGACGATCATACTAACAACGCCTACTCCAATCGTAGATGGACAGAATCACTTCAATAAAACACTTCTAAATCAGATCGAGACAATTTCGAACATCGCGGCAAATTCGAGCGGCGTTTTGAGTCTCACCGGGCCTACGCGACCCTACGGAGCACCGTTCAACTATGATTCAATTAATAATCTCTCTGAGCCGGTTCGCATTCAGTACCTCAGTGGCGTAATTTCGCAGATTGGCAAAGATAACAAGACTGCCCTTATAACTTTTGGTTTATCCGACCCATCTGAGAGCCAAGCCGCAATCTCCTCCTTGCTTGCTGTTGAAAATAATGTAAATAGATTATCGCTCTCAAAGGGAGAGGTGATCTTGTTCGGGGGAGATACCCAGGGAACTTTTGATAGTCAATCTTTCCTGAACGGACTGTTGCCCCAAGTAATTGCGATCCTTGCTGTCGCCGTGTACGTGATTCTTTTCATCCAACTACGATCAGCATTTACGCCAGTCCGCCTAATATTTACGATTCTGTGCAGTGTCGTCTTTTCACTTGCGATACTATCTCTAGTATTTTATTATTCACTGAATCTACCAATTCTCAATTTCGCTCCGTTGTTTGTGATTGTGACGATGCTGGGAGTCGGCATTGACTACGATATCTTCTTCGTGACCAGAATAAGAGAAGAAGTTCTGAATGGAAAGTCGGACAACGAGGCAATAGTTACGGCAGTAAACCGGGTCTGGGTCACCATCTTGGGGCTCGGACTCGTTCTCTCAACTGTCTTCGGATCGCTCCTGATAACGGGAATCGCGATCTTCCAAGAGATTAGCCTCGCGGTTGCTTCTGCGATTTTGGTCGATGTTCTGATAGTCATCTTATTCTTCGTACCTTCACTGATGGGGTTGGCACAGAGACTTAACTGGTGGCCGACCAAGATCCAACGGGCAAAGCAAGAAAATAAGGAAAATCCGTAATTGTGAAGTCGAAAGTTTCCTGATTCACAATTCCTGTTTTTGAATTTCACTAAGACCTGCGAACCAATAAATACGATGATCCGAAACTATGTCGAGAATCTAGAGAGCCATTTTATTGTCATTGACTGAAAACATGAACAGTTCAACCGTTAAGTTTGAAGATATCGAGAAAGCCCGGGAAAGAATAAGGAATTACGTCTTCAGGACACCTCTTTACTCAAACCTATTTCTGAGCAAGCGAACTGGTGCAGATATTTTTGTAA
>JAPCJU010000143.1 GCA_027886795.1 Nitrososphaerota archaeon
CACATGAGAAGGTAAAATTTCAGGGCCTGCCGGCTAGAGTGTGCTGGCTCGGTTATGGGGAGAGGGCGCGATTTGGAAAAATGATCAATGCAGCTGGTGCAAAAGGTGATATTGAGGCTCCCATCGTCATAGGAAGAGATCACCTTGATTCGGGTTCTGTAGCGTCTCCTTACCGAGAGACAGAAGGGATGGCTGACGGAAGTGACGCAATCGCGGATTGGCCGATTCTCAACGCCCTTTTGAATACAGCTTCTGGAGCATCCTGGGTCGCTGTCCACCACGGAGGAGGAGTAGGTATTGGATACAGCATTCACGCAGGTCTTGTGGTTGTTGCAGACGGGACCGACGAAATGCAGCTACGTCTGGATAGATGCTTAACGAACGATCCAGGTACGGGCGTCGTGCGGCATGTCGACGCCGGCTATCGTCAAGCTGCGATGGTTGCAGCTGAAAGGGGCATCAAGATTCCAATGGAACGATCTGAATAAGAATCACGCGGCGAGCAATAAATGATTCAAAAAGTTGTACTCGACACCAGCGTAATAATTGACCAGAAAGTTAGTCCCCTTATTCTTTCGGGGGAAATTTCTGAGGGTTCCGAGGTAATCGTTCCAATCGCAGCACTGGATGAATTGCAAGCACAGGCCTCCAAGCGTCGCGATGAAGGCTTTGTCGGCCTCGAGGAATTAACGAGAATTCGACAACTATGCGACGAGAGAAAGATCAAGATCACTTTCGAGGGAGAGAGGCCGTCGATGGAAGACATCAGGCTCGCAGGTTCCGGACGGATTGATGCAATTATCCGGGATGTTGCGAAATCAAAGGGAGCAACACTTCTCACAGCTGACTATGTTCAAGCTCTCGTCGGGAAAGCAGAGGGAATTGAAGTGAAGCTCTTTCGCACCGAAGTCAAGACTGCCGGATTAAAGTTTGAAAGTTTTTTTGACGACCAGACGCTAAGTCTTCATCTGAAAGAAGGCGTCGTGCCCTTTGCAAAAAAGGGTCTACCTGGCAATTTCGATTACATGCCGATTTCGGATCAGGAACTTCGCAGAGGAGATCTAGAAGAACTTTCTAAGGAGATTTCCGAAGCTGCACGAGTATCTCCTGCCAGCGGCATAGAGATAAGCAGAATTGGCGCAACCGTCATCCAGTTGGGGCAGTACCGTGTCGCGATAGCGAGACCTCCTTTTTCGGATGGCCTGGAAGTAACGATAGTAAGACCTTTAGTCAGACTGTCATTATCAGACTACAAATTGTCGGACAAACTAACGCAGCGCCTCGCGACAAGGGCGGAGGGCGTACTGATCGCCGGCCCTCCAGGCTCCGGCAAGTCAACTCTTGCAAGTAGCATTGCCGACTTTTATCTGGAAAAAAGAAAAGTCGTCAAAACATTCGAATCTCCCAAGGACTTGCAGGTTTCAAAGGGAATAACGCAATACGGGGCGCTCGAAGGAGACTTTGAAAAGACCGCGGAGATATTGCTTCTAGTCAGGCCGGATTACACTATTTTCGACGAAGTGCGAAAGACGAGGGACTTTCAGATTTTCGCAGATATGCGGTTGGCGGGTGTGGGGATGGTGGGGGTCGTTCACGCCAGCGATCCTGTAAATGCAGTTCAGCGCTTCATGACTCGAGTGGAACTGGGCATGATTCCCCACATCGTCGATACTGTAATATTTGTTAGGGCGGGCAAGATCGAGCGGGTCCTCGACCTGAATCTCGTAGTAAAGGTGCCGTCGGGGATGAACGAGCCAGACTTGGCAAGGCCGGTCGTCGACGTGCGAGATTTTGAAACCGGGAATCTCGTTTACGAGATCTATACTTTCGGCGAGGAAAACGTGGTTATTCCCATAGAGGAAATCAGAAAAAATTCTCCCGCGAAAAAAGAAACTGGAGTGGAAAAACTTGCAACAGAAAGAATCCTTCAAGTTTTCAAGAAATACGATCCTGGAGCGGTGGTCAGAATTCTGTCTCCGACTAGGGCCGAGGTCACCCTTGAAGATTCGGTTGTGCCGCGAGTCATTGGAAAGGGCGGCTCTCAGATCAAGGAGATTGAAGAGATGCTCTCGATGAGGATTGATGTAAAGTCACGTGAAGATAACATTCGTGAGGATGATTCACAGGAAGTTTCTGCAGAAGAAGGAGAAGTACCTTTTGATTACAAGGAGAAGGCAGGGTCAATAGATCTTTTTTTTGACTCATCCGTTGTTGGAAAGGAAGTTTCAATTTTCCAGGAGAAAGAAAGAATTCTAACCGCCAGAATCGGAGAAAAGGCCCGTTTGAGGTTTTCCAAGAAATCAGAAGTGGGAAAGAAAATCTCGTATGGTCTGAGAACAGGAAAGTCGATTCGGATTGTTACTGGTTAATCCTTGAGAGTTTTATGAAATAGTTCAGCATACCGCCGCAGTTAACCCGAACTGCCTGCTCCCTGAGGTCTTCGGACAAGTCGGTGTATTCTGGAAATATCTGAACAAGTTCTGAAAAAAGTTGTTCACAATCATTCAGATCGTACTCTGGCAAGTTTTTCTTTCTAACTAGCTCAGATGCGTGCTTCGCCCAGATTTTGTAGGTAGACTTGATTCTTTCAAAAACCAAAGTCTCTGGTTCGAATTCTTTGAAATGAGCAAGACAAACCAGGCGGCTTGCCAGGTTCTGAACCATGGAAATATCAGATATTGCTAGGTCGAGATCGAAAGAAGGAGGAGGAGTTGTTGGAATTATGGACGCTGTGCTTTCTTCAAAAATACCCAAAGAGTCCGCTGCAAATGTAATCGAAATGGGTTTCGCGTTTATGACATTGTGATGTGATGCATGACCAGGGGCCGGGATGTACTCCAAAACTGTATGCCCCAAAGCGACTTCTTGACGCGGAGCGATGGAGATCGCGCGCTCACGGGTTACGGGTTCGCAGGCGCCCCACTGATCGAAAATTCTATCTCCAAGGATCTGTCGCGATGAACGGTTCAGAATGCTAGGATCTAGAAGGTGCTTGAAACCTTTCTCCGGTATCATCACCGTGGATTTAGGGCACATCCGTAGGAATTTTGCGGCACCGCCAGCGTGGTCCAGATGTATGTGAGTCAGCAGAAGATGATCGATTTCATCAGGCGAAATTCCGCATTTTCTAACAACATTTAGGAGCTCGTCAATGACTGAACTCGGCCCGCAGTCAATTATTGCAATCTTTGAGTCTATGACAAGGTAAGAACTGAGAACTTTCGGAGATCCAAGCGGACCGATTCGATAAACAAATTCATTCAGTCGAGAAACTCCTTCTCGCTCTGAATCGATATGGTTCAATTCAAACTGCTGATTCTCCCTATGCGAGAATTTGAAAGAGGCAAGATCCGAAGCGGCATGTTATTGGGTTGCTGGAACTTTTTGGGGTTCTGGAGTGTCCTTCGTCACGACAGCCCAAACGGCAATGACTACTATGCTCAAAAGAAACAACAAGACGCCAAGAAATGCGCTGGGAATATTACCCATCGGAGGTGACGGGAGCTTGCTGGTCACGGAATCTGGAGCGGCTATATAGGTCGCCGAACCAAGCCACAAGACCAGAGTAATTATTCCGAAGATAACTGAAAGAGGTTTCATGCGCTCGGATTTTCAATCTTCATATTTAAATTGGTTTTCGGCGAGACCTCGCCTTTAGCTCTCGTCGTCTGTTCGCGACAGTCCGCCGAAAATATCACTCCGAAAAGTCAGGATTTTTGACCATTTTTTCGGAGTTCGAATATGCCTCTGTAGATGCCCGAAGTTAACACAAATTTCTGGAATAGTTTCTCTGCATCAATAGGAGAGCTCGCCGTGACATTGAGAAAACAGTGCACAAACTCGTCGACGCTATCAGGCTCAGTTATTGAACCCTTGTTCCACCATAGCGCTGCGAGGTCGTTGGCGGGTTTGTTCAGATCCCCGTCAGATATCTTGAACTGGTTCCGGTATTCCCGTCTGATGTAAACGTGGAATCCCGAAAGATCAAGAATCTTCAGAAGGAGCTGGATGATAAA
>JAPCJU010000144.1 GCA_027886795.1 Nitrososphaerota archaeon
CACACATTTTCCCAAGTACTTGCCGCTTCTTTCCTCCTCGATAACCTGGAGATATACGGAACCGGTCGTGAGATTATGCGCGCGAGTCAGATTGGTGTCAAGAAACCTTTCATAATTTCCAATGTCCATGTCTGTTTCTCCGCCGTCATCGGTGACGAAAACTTCACCGTGGGCGATCGGGTTCATTGTACCCGCGTCAACATTAAGATACGGATCGATTTTCAGACAGCTAACGGAAAATCCAGATAATTGCAAAAGCTTCGCGATCGAGGCGGACGATATTCCCTTGCCTAAACCAGACATTACTCCCCCAGTGACGAAAACGTATTTTCGTAGAGGAAAATTCGATTCTAGACTAGTGGAAGAAATAGAGTCTGCGGGCATAGTGTTGATTGTTGCCTCGGTTTAATATTCGTTTCTAGCGCTTCATTTGTAAATATTCCAGCAGAGGCTGGATTTTTCTCTTTTTGTGTTAGTCCATATCCATAGGCGATACCAGATCAGCGATATCTCTCTGGCAGCGAGCTATCCTTTCGAGGGTGTCAACAAAATGCAGAATGCTTGGGAGAAAATCGGATTTAGTTTTTCTCAATTCTGCGAGCAGGTCCTCGAAACGTTTGTAGTCTGCAAAGACAGTTTGCGCGAGAGTAAAGTCCCTTTGGGTAAAACTTCTGACAGTGTTTGCCTGAATAACGTCAAGCAGGTCGTTGATCTCGACCATTTTATCTCGAGTCTTTTTGTCAATCGACGCCAGATCGCAGACGGCGTTTGACAGTTCGGTCGCGTAATCACCAGCCGTTTCGAGGGAGCTTGCAGCCACTCGGTAGTCGAGACAATCAATCGAGGAGAGGCCGAACTTCCCAGCCGCGCGCGGCTCTCGGATTGCCGTTCTTATCAGCCGCACCAGGAGGAAGTGCAACCGATCCACTTCGTCGTCCCTTTGGGCAACCGATTCGAATTTTGAAACGTCTCCAGAAGTGAGCTGCTTCAGCGTATCTGATATCATTGCCCTAACTATCGAGCTTATTCTTCTAAAGATCTTGCTGGGTTCGACCGCTGTGTTGTCAACCAGAAATTGACTGGTGATGGTCGTTGCATCCTCTTCAACGACTACGAGTCCGATTAGAAGTTTGATTGCCGAGACAATCTTCTCCCTATCCTCGACAGAAATTCTTCGATCTCCGCTTATTTTGATTAAATCGTAGCCGAAGAGGTAGGCTCCCGTTATTTCGTTAGCCAGGTTGTTTCCGCTGTATTTGGATGGATACGCTATGCTGATCTCCTTTTCCGAGCGAGTATCGGACGATTCCCGAACCGGGTATATCATCAGCCCGCCATCAGCGGATTCTTCCAAAGATACGACAGAACCTTTCTTCAGGGAAGAAGTCCGAGTCCATTCTTTAGGAAGTGAGACGAGTAAAGTCGCGCCGCCCATCTCCTGGAGCCGCCTGACTTGCATATCTAAATAACTCTAGATATTTTAAATGAATTCTTAATATAATACGTTTGCGATGTAGGCTATTGATGGTCTTACGCTCCAAGAGTAAGTCATCTCTTGTGTCTTCTGCGGCGATTTGTGCGGCCCTTTACGCCATTGTAAACATAGCGACGAGCTTTATCCAGACTCCCTTTGGAATAGGTGAGTTTAGGCCCGGTGTAGTAATTCCGGCTTTTTTTGCAATAACCGCTGGACCTCTCCCCGCCGCGCTAGGTGCTGCAATCGGATCGTTCATCGGTGACATGTTGTCTCTAGTTCCTGCCGGAAAGAGCACTTTCATCTGGGCGATCGGCGGAGGGGGTATCGGCAATTTCTTCGGATTCCTCGCCCTCGGATGGGTTTACGAAAAAATGAAAAGTTGGAGAGGCTTTGCTCTCGGAACGACAGCGGGGCTATTCCTTGGCAATTTAATTGCCGCAATTGGCGTCGTCTTTCTTGGAATGTTATTCCTTCCTCTCTCAGCGATAAACCCGTTTCCCGGAATGTCGAACATTACGGCGGGCGGCTGGGTAATTGGACTACTCCTCTTTTGGTTCGGAACAATGTTCCCGTTTGTAATAATTCTAGTCCCGCCTATCGTTCGTCTGATGAAACCCTATGCCAGCAGCTTGTCAATCGGTCGCCAATACCCGGAACTTGAGGAGAGAAACAAGAAGGTAGTTTGGGGCTGGTCGATACTAGTGGCAATTCTGGTGCTGGCTGGACTCGCTGTAGCCTTGATTTCGGGACTGTCGGGAGTGAAGACCGTTGTTAGTGTGTTTGGAGGGTCTGTCAATTGGGAAATCTTGTTCATTATTTCAGCAATCGCCGTTCTGGTAATTGGGGCGTTTCTACCTCAGATCTCTCCACGAACTAAGGTTAGTCCCGAGCAGAAGGCCTCCGCCTAACTAGCTTTCCACAATCTTGCGTCAAATGCCCGCCAAAGTCGGCCTTAAAACTTCAAAGATTTGTTACGTTCCCTCGGCTGTTTCCAGTTTTTTCGAAATCTGCGATCGAAATCCCGACGGGACAAAAATTCGAGATCCACTCCAAATTGGAGCGAGAGGCGGGGGCTTCAAACTCCAGAAGGGAAATATCACCCAGGCCGTTTCAGAAAACACAATCACGCGAAATGAAGTAGAAATAAATGGAAAGTTGTCACCTGTAGCACGAACTTCCCTCCGGGTCATAGAGCTCGTTCGTGAAAAGTACGATTTCCCTCCGGTAAAGATCTTGCATAAGATTTCGCCCCCAATCGGTTCAGGCTTTGGTACGAGCGGAGCCGGGGCCCTCGGAACTGCAATTGCCTTGGGGGATTTATTCAACCTTCACTTTACGCTTAGTGAGGCGGCAGGTTTTGCCCATATTGCAGAGATACAGAGCGTGACTGGATTGGGCACAGTTCTTTCTCTTGCTTCAGGAGGTGGAGCGATTGGGCTTGTTACAGAACCGGGGAGCTATTCCGTTGGAAGAACAGATGCAATCCTATCTGATTACGACAAGTTCGTTCTGGTCTGCGCCAGCTTCGGACCGATCGAAAAATCCACAATCTTATCAAAAGAGTCTGCGAGACGAAAAGTTAACGAGTTTGGTCGAAAGACACTCGAGAATATTCTAAAGGATCCCACTCCGGAATCGCTTCTAAGATATTCGAGAGAATTTTCAGAAAAAGCTGGACTCGCGTCAAGAAATCTTTTGAAACTTTCAGACAAGGCGGTCGAACTGGGGGCGATAGGAGCTACCCCAAACATGATCGGAAACGCGATACACTGTCTAGTCTTAAAGACCCGGTATGAAAATTTTTCAAAGGGATTTTCAAAATTAGTTCCGAAGAAATTCATTTTTGAATCGGAACTTGTTCACGACAGAATGTCCTTCGTCTAGGATTCTGATTTCATTGGCATAAGGTTTAACTTCTGTTCAACCACACCGACGGATTCGGCCGCCGAGAAGCCGCAGACTTGTCAATAATAACAGCTTTGAATTTGGCGACTGAACGAGATTACTTAGATATGGATCGGGGAGTTAGGCAATAGTCCATCTGAAGAAGATTGAGACCAAGGGCTTTAAGTCGCTTGGCTCCAAATTAATTTCCATTCCAGTCGAAAGAGGGTTGGTGGCTTTGACCGGTCCGAATGGTTCGGGCAAAAGCAACATTCTAGATGCCGTGATTTTTTGCCTTGGAGAAAACAGCCCAAAAACTTTGAGAGTACCAAATCTGGGAGCACTAATTTACGATGGTTCCGTCGAAGAGCAGAAACCCTCCTCAACTAAAGTTACCCTCCAATTTGACAACTCCGACCGTCGAGTCCCCGTGGATACCGACAGTGTCTCGATTTCGAGAGAACTGAGACAAAGCGGCGAGAGCATTTATTCACTCAACGGGAAGCATATCCAGCGCAATAATCTGTCAGAACTCCTGGAAATAGCCCTGATCACCTCTAGAGGTTTGAATATCGTTCTCCAGGGGATGATCACCAGAATTTCA
>JAPCJU010000145.1 GCA_027886795.1 Nitrososphaerota archaeon
AACGTGGTTGAAAATGTGATGATGGGGCGGCTTTTTGGGAGAGAAAGAACATTGTCACTAAAACAAGCAAAAGAGGCGGCCCTCGAGATTATTGATTATACTGCTCTCACCAGCAAGGCATACGCTCCCGCTGCGGAGCTATCTCTTGCGGAACAAAGGCGGCTTGAGCTTGCAAGGGCAATGGCGACTCGACCCAAGTTACTGTTGCTCGACGAAGTCATGGCAGGCCTAAACCCTAGTGAGATCTCAGACACTCTGGATTTGCTCAGGAGGCTGAATGCCGAGAAGAATATTTCCATTCTTGTAATTGAGCACGTTGTCAAGGCGGTCATGAGACTTTGCAGTAGAATTGTAGTGATGGATTACGGTTCTAAGCTAGCAGAGGGAACACCTGATGAGATCGCTACAAACGTCAAAGTGATTCAAGCCTATATGGGAGAAAAAAGGACCGGCAAAAAGAATAGCGCGTCAGTTCGGTCTGAGTCCTCTACTTCGAGTGATCTGGTGGATAGTGAAAAACAAGTCTGACTCTTGATGTTCTGAAGATTTCTGCCGGATACGGAAGAATCCAAGTTCTGTGGGACATCTCGCTAACAGTTGGAAACAGCGAAATCGTGGCATTAATCGGCGCCAACGGCGCAGGCAAATCAACCCTCCTCAAGGTCGTGATGGGCGTTGTAAGACAGTCCAGTGGTGATGTGATTTACAACGGCAGCTCCCTTCGATCTCTCAGACCACATTCGGTTGTTCATAGATCTATCAGCTACGTACCGGAAGGAAGAAGGCTCTTTCCAGAAATGAGCGTGAAGGAGAACATTCGAATGGGGGCACCGGCGCGATGCAACGATTTGAAAGAAAGATTCGACAGAGTTTTCTTGCTTTTTCCGGTCTTGAAAGACAGGAGAACCCAACAGGCGAGTACCCTTTCTGGTGGCGAACAACAAATGGTCGCGATAGGCAGAGCACTGATGTCAAACCCACAACTCCTGCTTCTAGATGAATTATCGTTTGGGCTATCCCCGATCATGTTTGAGAACGTTCTTTCAGCAATTGAAAAGATCAGAGAAAATGGCGTTTCAATACTGATGGCCGAGCAGAACTCTGAAAGAGCGTTAGAAGTATCAGACAGGACGTACGTGTTGGAAAATGGAAAAATAATGATGACTGGTAAGAGCTCGGATTTGATCGATGATCCGCGAATCCAAACGGCCTACCTTGGAGTTGTCTCATAATGCCGGTCGGCCTGACGGACATCGTTCAGAACATAGTGAACGGACTATTAAACGGGGGGTTTCTGGCATTGGCGTCAGTTGGTCTCTCGCTCATCTACGGAGTCCAAAAGATTCTGAACATCGCTCACGGTGCATTCATCGTTATTGCCGCGTTTGTAACAATCGATTTCTCAATCTTGATCTCTCCTGTTCTGCATCTTGATCCGCTGATTTCAATTGCACTTGATTTCGGTGTACTTACTGTCTTTGGTGTCTTGACTTACTTTGGTCTTATTTACAAGACTGAAAACAAAGGATTCGAAGGCCCCCTCCTTGCAACTTTCGGGCTGTCTATTTTTATCGAATACGTGATCACGAATGGTTTGATCTTTCCGATTTCAATTTCACCCACTCAATCATTCAAGCTCGTTCTGATCCCGGTCGTCGATCCATCCTATGGCAACGGAGCGATTGCGCAAAACCAAGCCTATTCCAGCAATGTCCTCAGCTTGGGCGGAATAAGTTTCCCCGAGCCGCAGCTGATAGCCTTTCTACTGGCCTTTTTCACGATTCCACTTTTGCACATCTTCCTTACCAGAACCTACTATGGAAATGGGATTCGAGCAACTGCTCAGGATTGGGAAGCTGCTGAATTCTCCGGCATCGATGTAAGGAAGACCCGAATTCTATCATTTGCCCTTGGGTCTGGTCTAGCAGGAATTGCCGGAGGAATCTATGCGTTCACAAACTCAGTTTTTGCAACCGAGGCAGATGTCTCGCTGCTTCCATTGATTCTGGCAATAATAATACTGGGAGGAGTTGGGAGTGTGATAGGTACTCTGATTGCAGGGCTCGTGGTCGGTCTACTGATTAGTGGCTCCAATTTCATTGCGCTAGAAGTCCTAACGCAGTACAGCTTCCCCTCAGATATTGGAGTACTGTTGACATTTTCGATATTTCTGATCGTACTAATGGTCAGACCTTCCGGATTCTTCGGCAGAGCCGTGAAGTGATCTAGGCTTTTGGTGCAGAGCGGCGGGACCGACTCTTCTAAAACGCGCAAGCCAGATTCTTCAATCAAGAAACTGAGAATGTTCGGACTGGGTCTTTTCAGATCATCCCACAACATTTCACCGTGGATAACATTTCTGGGCCTGATATTTGCGGGGCTCTTGCCACTTTTTGTCGGGGCTGGTAATCAGAACGCCCTGTCTCAATATGTGATTTACTTAATCTGGATTACTCTCGCCGAAAGCTGGAACCTGATTG
Source organism: Nitrososphaerota archaeon (assembly GCA_027886795.1). Taxonomy (GTDB): domain Archaea; phylum Thermoproteota; class Nitrososphaeria; order Nitrososphaerales; family CADDZS01; genus DATLTL01. The sequence continues at coordinate 2,481 of JAPCJU010000145.1, forward strand.
GCGGGTATGCCGGTCTGATAAATTTGGGAATAGGAGCATTTTTTTCGATCGGTTGCGTGATTTCAAGCATCCTGCTAAACCTGGGAGTATCCATCGTTCCTGTGATGTTGATCGCAGGGGCCGTGGGTGCGATCCTCGCACTTGCCCTAACGCCGACTTTCAGACTCAGAAGCGATTACTTTGCGATTGGCACGTTAGTTGTACCTTTCCTGCTGAAACCTTTAGTGGAGTTTATTGCGAAGAAATCGAACTTCGATGTCCCAATAGGGATTGTTCTAAATCCAACGCTCTTTTACTACACAGGACTTGGAATGTGCGGGATCACAATTTTCGGTATACTATTCCTCATGAGATCGCGGGTCGGAATGGCGCTTCGCGGAATTGGAGATGATGAATATGCTTCATCGGCGCTGGGCGTGAACGTTCTACTATTCAAGACAATCACTCTAGTTGTTAGCGGATTCATAGCTTCGGTTGCCGGGGCATACTACTTGGGCGTGATAGGTGCAGTCAATACGACGATATTTGATAACCTTTCTTTTTCACTTTTCCCGGCATTCATGGTCATAATTGGAGGGATCGGAACCTTCGAGGGACCAATTTTGGGGGCTATTCTATTCAGCGGTGTTAGCTACGGTGCGGTAGTCTACTTTCAGGGAACGTCCTTCGAGGTTCTGGTCTTCTCCGTCATGATAATGTTTGTCGCCGTTGTGCTTCCAAAAGGGATTGTTCCGACATTACGGCGATCAATCAACAAAAGAAAAAATCAGAGAGTTACCCCAGAGTCGAAGTCAGATTGACATCAAATCAAACGGCTTATCGTCAATCAGCACAGTGGGTCGGACCACCAAACAATCGATGTGCAAACTAGACCTGTTTTCCCCGCCGAAAGTGTGGTTGTCCCCAAGGGCGACATGCGCAGACCCGAGAGCCTTCTTATCATCGAATTCTCCCCGAACGTCTTTTCTCAAGTGGTTTGTTCCGAATCCCAGCTCACAGAGAATTCGAGCGCTCGGATCGTCTCCAAGAAATTTTTCGAAATCTGAAGCGGTACGCATCCCCTCGATCTTGACGAGCCTTCCTGATTCAAATTTCAAATCGACCGGGGCGTCAACTTTCCCCAAGCCAACTATCATTCCGTTCACTCGAAGATTCCCGTTAGCTCCAGTCTCGAGCGGAGCGACCGCCGCTTCCGCGTAATCCGGAACCGCGCCCCAACTCCCCGGAGCTGAAAGAATGCTTGACAAGCGCAGCGATTTTCTTCCAGCGAGTTCTACGTCAAGACGGGCGTCACCTTCAGTGAGCAGAGTAATTTTGGAAGCACCCTCTAGAATGTTGCCCAGCTTGTGCGACCTGTTTCTAATTGAGTTTAGCTGTTGCGAATCCGGAGTCGAATCCAGGGGTTGAGTTAGGAACAGAA
>JAPCJU010000146.1 GCA_027886795.1 Nitrososphaerota archaeon
ATGCATCGGAGTACCTGCGATAATCGGCGCAAAGGGTGTTGAGAAAATAGTAGAACTCGAGCTTTCAGGAAAGGAGAAAGAGTCTTTCGATAAGGGCGTCGTTACCTTGAAGGAAGCGATCGCCGCTATTCCCTCCGCCTAACCGTATCTATGGGACAGTCCTCTGCCCCACCTCGGAAATTTCCATTCTATATTTGTGTACGGGCAGATGATCCTGCAGGCTCCGCATTCAACGCAGTTATCATAGGACACAATGTTTCTCTTTCCGTCTTCCCACTTGTAGACATCCGCCGGGCACAATATCATGCAAGGTTGCGGTGAACCGCTGATGACGGCACACTTTTGGCAAACATCCTGGTCCAAAACCAAGAGGTGAGGTCTTTCATCTAGTTTGTACTTTGCGAGGTACAGCTTTTCTTCTACTGAGACCTTGGCTTCTTTTTGACTCGGCGCGGCTGGCTGCGCTGAAACAGTTGAACTCATTCTACTTCACCAATTTATCATGTCGCTCGTCTGTAAATTCCGTACAAATCTCTGAGCAGACCAAGCCTTCCTCTCTTTGTATAAAGTTCATCCTTTATCTCCTTCAGGTGCTCTTCTTTTGGTCTCCCATCTACCTCAAAAAACTTGTAGAGTACGTTGTTGATTACCTCTGGATAAAACGTAAGAAATTGTTTGTGGGTCGCGATGTAACGCGGGACGTCCCTGAATTTCTTTAGATCCTTCAAAACAAAACTGCCGTCTAGGTACGTTCGATAAGCCGCAAGCTGTTCCTTGGAGAAGCTCCCAGCTTTTTTGGCATCGAGCGCAGTCTGACCCGCGAACTTTCCAGAAATCATCGCAAAATTTGTACCTTCGAAATTTAGAGCATTAACCAAGCCTGCGGCATCCCCAGCAACCATCATGCCATCGGTATAGAGAGGTGGGATTTTGTTGTACCCACCTTCCGGAATCAGGTGAGCCGTGTATTCACGAAGGGAACTTCCTTCCAATAGCGGCTTGATCGAAGGATGCGATTTCATCCACTCCAAAATGTCCTGCGGGCGCGTCTCGAACGCCGCGAGATCGCTCATGATCGCCCCGATCCCAAAAGAGATCGTGTCCTTGTTCGTGTAAAGGAATCCAGCATACTCCTCGTTTCTGCCTCCGTAAAATTGAACGGCCACTCCCTCATCGCCCCTCACGTTAAACCGATCTTCGATCTTATCCTTGGGAAGAGAGTAAGTCTCCTTCACGGCGAGAGCGATGTCTTCGGGCTTCCACTCGTCGTGGAGGCCCGCGCCCTTCGAGACCAGAGAATTCACGCCGTCGCACGCAATAACGACGTCTGCAAGGAGATCGCCTCTATCTGTCTCGACTCCGTTAATCTGTCCAGCGCCGTTTTTCAACACTCCAGTTACGGTAGTTCGCGTAAGGAGAAGGGCACCTGCGGCCTCTGCCTGCTGGGCAAACCACTTGTCGAATCTCGCGCGGAGTGCCGTGAAGCTGTTGAAGTCCTTGACAAATTTCTGATTGCGGTGATTAATTTGAACGTGTGATTCTTGCGAAAGGAGCCAGTACTGGTACTCGATTACCCTTCTTTCGATTGGAGCGGTCTTCCAAAACTCCGGAACTATCTGAGCAGTTGGCTTCGTGAATACTATACCGCCAAACATGTTCTTGCTCCCGGCGAAGTCTCCCCTTTCAACTATGGCTGTGCTCATTCCGCCTTTAGCTGTAGTAATCGCGGCAGCAACCCCAGCGGGGCCCGCGCCAACAATTAGGGCATCGTATTTCTCTACCATTTTACCATCGCTAGAATAATTTCTCAGCTAAGCGGCTCTCGCTAGTCCACGCGCTTTGATATCTTCAATCAGGAGGGGAACGACTTGGAAAAGGTCGCCCACGATGCCATAATTTGCAATCCCGAAGATCGGCGCTTCCGGATCTCTGTTTATCGCCACAACCGTATCGGAATTTTCCATCCCGACGATGTGTTGAATTGCTCCTGAAAGCCCGACCGCGAAATATAGTCTCGCTCGCACCGTAACGCCAGTCTGACCGACCTGATGATCTTTAGGTATCCAGCCCAGATAGACGACAGCCCTTGTCGCACCGACCTGCCCACCCAAAACTTCTGCCAGGTCTTCAACCAGCTTGAAATTTCTTGGATTTCCGAGACCGCGACCGCCCGATACAATAATATCCGAATTTTCTAATTCGGCCCCAGCCTTTTCCATCGGAGTGAAAGAGATGATCTTTTCCTTTATCATGGCTTCATCGAGATCGACAGATTCTTGAACCACTTCGCCAGATCTTCCCTCAATTCGCGCCGGCATTTTCATCACTCTCGTCCGAACGCTCGCCATGGTGGGTTTGTTTCTTGGGCAGACAATTGTTGACAGTTCCTTTCCACCAAAATCTGGTCGCGTGCCATTGAAACCTCCCTTTTCGTCAACATCAAGCGACGTACAATCTGCAATCAGGCCTGTTTCAATAAGAGTTGCAAGAACTCCCGCGAGATCGCGGCCGTTGTAAGTTCCGCCCATCAGAATGACTTCAGGATGATATTTGTTGGAGAGATAGGCAAACGCCTTCCCGTAGCTTTCACTCCTGTATTCTTTAAGCACGCCATTCTGAATTGAGTAGACGGTATCGGCGCCGTACTCATGAGATTCTTTTACGAGATTATCAACGCCGCTTCCCAGCACTATAGCGCAGAGTTTAGTCCCGTAGATCTTTGACAATCTCTTGCCTTCCCCCATGAGTTCCCATGAAACGCGCGCGGCCTGGCCGTTCCTTTGTTCGACGTAAACCCACACGTCGCCATGGGTACCTTGAATGGGAGCTTGAGTTGGAGATTGTTGTTGCGCTGGTTCAGCGACGGCTGGCTTGTCTGGGATGACTCCCCCCGATACTTTTTTGCCGAACGCCCCAATTTGTACGAGCCTGTCAACTAGCCACTTTGCTGCTTCCTTTGGATCGGTGGCTTCTTTTATCTCCCCTTTTTTCTTGACCGGCGGGACGACCACCTTCTTGACGTATGTGGGAGATCCGCCTAGACCAATCCTCTTTGGATCGGCATTTACAATATCCTTGTTTAGGATGTTTATCTTGGCTTTCTTCGCACGAATCAGTCCGTCTATAGTTGGTTGACGAGGATCATTAGCAGCCTCGGTAATAGTTAGGGCACATGGAACTGGAACCCTGACACGCTCGACGCCGTCGTCGACTCTCCTCTCTGCTTCGACAAATTTATTCTCAAGATCCACGACTGACGTCTTGGAAGTGTAAGTAATTACAGGAAACCCCAGCCTGACAGCGAGGCCCGGTCCCACTTGGCCCGTTTCACCATCAATTGCAACTTTACCGAAAAAAACGAAATCTGTTTTCCCGTTCGATTCTTCGATTTTCTGCACACCTTTCCAAAGAGCATAAGATGTGGCAAGAGTGTCGGCACCCCCGAAGGCTCGGTCGGTCAAGAGATACGCTTGGTCCGCACCCATCGCAAGAGCTTCTCGCAGACTCTGCTCGGCCTGAGGTGGTCCCATTGTGAGTACGCTGACGTTCGCCCCAAACGTATCTTTGAACCGAAGTGCTTCTTCGATGGCATTCAGGTCGGTCGGGTTAACTACTGCCGGAACCCCTTCGCGAATCAAATTGTTCGTCTTTGGATCAATACGCATATCGTTGGTATCTGGTACCTGCTTGATACAAACGATGATGTTCAAAGCAAAGAACACTAGTAAAAATTGAATAATTTTGAGTCAATATTAAAATCGTTCTGAGAGACCTTTTCTTATTTTAATATGTAAAGTACAATGTCTTTCAGGGCACAAATTGAAATCAGTTGGGGAAATCCTGAGCCTCGTCAAGCAGGGAAAGATGTCGGTGAGC
>JAPCJU010000147.1 GCA_027886795.1 Nitrososphaerota archaeon
GAGGCATCTTTCAAAGTCCTTTGCATTCGTGAAGATCGAGTAATCATGCCCCGAACTTTGGAATGCGAAATCTGTGGCGAGCCTTTCAAGTGCTTCGGCCCTCTATCGTTTGGCTGCTGGTGTTCGGATATTACCGTGAGTAAAGAAAATAGGAGAAGGTTGTCAGAAGTCGCAAAGGACTGCGTTTGCCCAGATTGTCTTTCGGGCGATATTCCAAGCTAGGAATAGAGGAAATAACATAGTATCGAATTCCGAACGAGATCGAAAATCACTCCGATCTTAAATAGAAGACCCGCATTACAAATCCAGCTCTTTAAAGCAAATTGTCACTCCGAGTCTAAAAACCGAGTGAGGAAACGAAGATTAAACCCGGGCATTATACTCGATATTATCGGTATGTAATATGAATCTACAAATTGGGTTACAAGAGCAACAACCAGCAGTAAGCCAGGAAATTCCGACCCGCGCCGTTAGGCGATCCAAGATGGAAATGCTGTGTGATACACTTTCCGTGATAGCTTCGGGCGAAACGGCACCGACCCGAGTCATGTACCACGCGAACATGTCATGGATCGAGACAAAGCGATGCTTGAAGATCTTGATCGAGCGGGGACTCGTCGAGGCAAAGAACGACCAAAAGCGAGAGTACTACTCGTTGACAGAAAAAGGTTTTGAGCTCGTCCGAACCTTCAACAACATTAGACAGGACCTCAATATCCTTCCAATTCGTTAACTGCGTCCGATCTTTCGGGCTGGATTCGAACTCTGTGCTTCGACTCCCGAAATATCTTATTGGATTTCGTCTCACACGATCCCGGTTTTGAATTGGAAAGTATTCATGGAGATTCCACGAGTTCGCATCTTGTCTCCGAGATACAAAGCGCCAGCACGACTATCGCTGGCATTCAGGCAAAGGGATCGATCAGCAGCAACGAGCGGATGCCGGACATTCTCCGCCTTGAAATGTTGAGCTTGCTTCACCTGAAGCCTCTGACCGGTTACGAGCTCAGGAAGAACATCAAGGCTTCCTTCAATCACGAAATAAGCTTCGGTACTCTTTATCCAAACCTTGCTTCGTTGGAGCGACTCGGCTTGATTCAGGGCCGGTGGGTTTCGCTCGGTGAAAACCAGCTGCGAAGAAAGAGGATCTTTACGCTCACAGATATGGGCAAGGCGTACCTTTCCGACAACCTCGATAAATTGAACAAGCTGACGGTAACGATGCAGAAGATGGGCTTGAATCCTATCTCTGCTCAATAGTCTGAAAAATTTGTGTCGGCTTGACCTACGTCACGCGGGTCTATCTGACCAGTCCGTGCTCTTTCTCCATATGAGAAGCAAACCAGGCAAGCTCGCTATCCTCAAGATTGGAGACCTCCGCACCTAGTTCCTCGCAAATAGGGCAGGGTTCCGCGAGGGCGTCAATATTCTGATTGTAAAATCCCATATGGATCTCTGGACAGTACCACAAATCCATAGCCAAATAAACTGTGTATGTTGAATTTCGATATATCGGGGTCAACGATAGTATTCTGTTTTTCGTCTAGAATTCGGTTGGCCCACATGATTTTTCAATTCAAGGATCTAGGCCGAAGATAAAATTATTGCCGCGCCTGCAAAGGGCAGCAGAGAAACAACAAACGGCGATACCGGAGAAAGAGAGTAAAGATATCCCGCTGCGACAGAGGACGGCAATGAAACGATTGCAGGAAAGATACTGAACATTGCGAGAATTTTTCCCCTTTCTGATTTGGGGATCGCTTCTGCCTCCATTGTCGCGAGAGATGGCGTTTGAAGTGCAGTCGCGACGGCACCTGTCACTCCCCACTCCAGAAGCTCGTCCATCGTTTTTGCCTGCGCAAACATGATGTTACTAACGGGAGCGGCGACAGATGCAATCAAAGTACTCCTCTTGGCGCCCATCCTCTGGATCAACACGACGACCCCAAGGAGCAGGCTAACGGTCGATACCCCCGCCAGGTCAACAACGAGGCTGTAGCTAATCGGTGAGATCTTGAGTTGATTTACGACGTACAGAGAGACATAGGGAGATGTCAAACCAGTTCCGATCCCCGCAAGGGTAACATAGACTAGGAGCCTCCTGACTATGGGGGCGGAGTCCTTGATTGCCCTAACTCCCGAGCTAAGTGAATTCTTGATGTAATACCAGATGGAATATTTCTCCAAGGAAGGATCGCGGTTGACGATATGGGTTTCCTCAAGTTCCCTTGTCCTGATTGAAACAGCGATTACTCCAAAAATGGCCGAGCCAAGGTATGCGAACTTTATTCCTTGGTATACGCCGAGGTAGTTCATGAGTATCCCGCCGAAAGTCGGGGCAAACACGGAGGGGAAGGTATTGATCGCGTTGAAAACCGAAAACCCCCGAATCCTATCAGCCGGCTCTATCGAGTCCATCATTATCGAGTTGAACGCGGGATTGTAAATGCTCGAAACCGAAGCGATGGTTAGAGGTACGATGATTAGATTGGTAGAGTTGATTAGAAAATAGACGAAAGAGGCAAAAACTGAAGCCCAGCTGAATACTATCACGACTTGTTTTCTGCCCCAGGTGTCAGCTATGTAGCCGCCAATGAGAGTAGAGATTACGGTGATAGCAGTTCCATACCCAATCAGCAGTCCGATTGTCAGAGAACTAGCGCCGAGAGCGGAAAAGTACAGCGTCTGGTAGGGATTTGCCATGGCGCTCCCTACCGACCAAACAGCCGACGTGGACGTCAATATCCACGCGTTTCTCGGCAGGTAAAAGAACCGCGCCAAGTTTTTTGATTTCTGGGAGACCATATGGAAATTTTGTCCTTCCTTGATTCAATTGCGAGAAAGCTCCGAAAACGCGACGGCGCGGCTAGGTGGCTCACGCAAGTCGTGGACTCTGAGTGTTAAAAGAATTTTTTCTGCAAAGATTTTGGATAGAGATTTGATGGCTTGAACCCCTGGGCTCTTTCAGCCGATTTGAGGAAAGGAATGATTGAAATCACTAGCGCAAATTTCTGATATGAAACGGATCGTGGAAAAAAGTGGCGCTTGATCTAGGAGTTTTGCTTCCGGCGTACCTCACTATAGTCGTCACAATTTTCATCGCGGAATTGACCGACAAGGACGCACTGCTTCTACTAGCTCTTGCTACGAAGATGAAACCCTGGACTGCGTTTGCGGCCGGATCGACTGCGTTTACGATAACTTCCGCTATCATCGTCACGATCGGATATTTTCTGACTAAAGTTGTACCAATCTTTTGGGTCAGACTGGCGGGTGGTATCTTCATGATTGGCTACGCAATCTGGGACTACTCGCAAAGCGGAGTCAAAGAGGAAAAGGAGGAGGAAAATCGGCTCTTGAATCAAACGAAAAAGAAAACAGCGTTGTCGATTTTCTTTGGCGCGGTCTCGCTCCTGATTTTGCTGGATCTCGCGGGCGACGCGACTGAAGTCATAACTATAGTTTTCGTTGCAAGGTTTTCAAATGTTCTCCTTGTCTTCCTGGGAGCGGTTACTGCTCTTGTTGCAGCCTCGGCTCTGGAGACTATTTTAGGCGGTCGGCTGAAAAAAATACTTTCGCCAAAAAGGCTACGAATTTTCTCACTTTTAGTTTTCCTGGCGATAGGCTCTGTCATAATTTTGACGACCGTGTTTTAGGAGGTACAAAATCATCAGGGAATCATCGTATCTCAAATTTTTTGTCGAAGGTGTGATTTGGATGAACGATCAGGAATCATTCTGACATTCGATAGAAGATTTTTGATCGGTCTACTGGGGTGCCAGCCTCCTGCAATAATTGTAATAACAAGTTGCGAAGATGATGGATGAAGAGCTGGGATATGGCGTCTTCAAAATCCAACGAAGGAGAGCA
>JAPCJU010000148.1 GCA_027886795.1 Nitrososphaerota archaeon
CGCCAAAACTTGTGAGGGACAGAATACTTTTCGCGCAAAAGTTGTTGGGAGATCCTTCAAGGATCTCAGTCAATCCCGACTGCGGTCTTAGGACTAGAAACTGGGAGATTGCGTACAAGAAACTAGAAGTAATGAAAGAAGGTACTGAGCTTGCCCGAAAGAAAATCAAATAGAAAGAAAAACAGTTTTCCCTCCACTACTGTGATCGGAAGTTATCCCATCACTTTATCTGAACAGGTAGTTGACCAGTACAGGGCTTTCCCCGATGAAAGCGAAGACCCGGTAACAAGTACAATTCAGCTTGCAGTTCGCGATTTTGTCAGCGCGGGCATAGAGTACCCTTCTACGGGGCAAACCAGAGAATCGTTCATCAGGCTTTTCCTCGACCCGCACTATGTTGAAGGGGTCGATTACGCCGGTTCAGAAATTCTAGTAAGAAACAAAATCCGGAGAAAGTTTCCCATCCGACTCGCAGACGTTCAAAAAGCGAAATTGCTAGTTCCGAGCTACTATGGTTTCAAAGAGCCCGTTACAGACCCTTACACGCTCGCAAGAAATTGCAGAATTCAGGGAAGCGTTTACTCCGACTTGAGGGAACTAACTTTTGCGATCGCGAGGGAAATAGTTCGGCCAGAGCTTGAATCCTTGGAAGGGCAAGTAGATTACCTGCAGCTCGACGCGCCTTACTATTCCTTCGAACCTTTCAAGGATTACATTGCCGATGTTTACAGAGAAATGCTGTCTGAAATCAAAATCCCGGTCGTCCTCCATGTCTGCGGCGACACTTTTTCAGTTTTCAAGGAACTCGCAAAACTCAATGTCGATGTGATCAGTCTAGATTTCACATTCAGCGACAAGCTGCTGGATGAAGTCAGCCGCAAAAGTTACGAGCAGGAAATCGGACTTGGCTGCGTGAGCACCGGGAGTCCCGTTGTGGAGTCAGTAAAGAGCATCTCGAGCCTGATCGAGCGAGCTTCATCGAAGATCGGCAGCTCAAAAATAAGGTTCATCCATCCAGCATGCGGCGAAAGAAATCTACCGCTTGATGTCGCCTACCAAAAAAACATCAACCTGACTCTCGCCCGGAACGAAGTCTATCTCGGATCTCCGCAGTCGGCCAGAAGCGTCAACCTGAGCGAAAGCGAATACGACCCGAACGGCTATTTCTTGATTCAGGTAGATCCTCATAGCCAGCAAATCGTCGTCTCCTTCAATTCGTATGATAACATTCCAAAACTTCGAGTCCAATCCGCAAGCGGAGAAAAGTTGATCGGGGCAATAATTGACAGCAAATTAATCAGTGACACCGAACCGGGCAAGAGACATCTTGGGTACGTCGGCTACGAAATAGGTAAAGCGGAAACTGCTCTAAAACTGAAAGTTCCATACAGGCAGGACAAGCCGCTGAGTCTTCCCGGAACTTATTGATTCATCTGAGCTTTCTGCTCTAAAAGAGGAAATCGCGGATTTGCGGGTTTCTGAAATAATAAATTCCGGAAGCTTCGCAAGGGTGATCGAAATCTTCCCACCTGGATTTCCGACTCCGAACAACATGAAGCCGGGTCAAAAAATTGATCTTTCGGTCAGGTTCGAAACGATCGTTCAAAACATTGCAGACTTGGAGGCGCTTTCGGACGCATTTTCGCTTCCCGAACTGAGAGATGATTCTCGGGTTCACCTAAATTCAGTCGCTGTTGCTGCCGAACTAATCAGGAGGACCGGAAGCGCCGTAATTCCGACAATCACCCTCAGGGACTCTAACAAGCAAAATCTTCTAGGTACTATTTCGTTCGCAATTTTCTCAGGCGTCGAGAACATCCAGATAGTCCGTGGAGATCCATATGCATCCCATTCAGAATCAAGGAACGTTTACGACATTTCGAAGATTTCAACACTGATATCGATCATCAGGAAACTAGAATCACATCTACTAAATCTTCAAAAAACATGCGTGTTCGCCCCGATAAATCTGTCCAAAATATCGATCGATTCCTATTTCAAAATGGCAAAGCAGAGAGAGGTATCTGGCGTAGATATTTTTGTGACAGAATCCCTGTTCGAGGATACCAACGTATATCTCAGGCGGGTAGCGGAGTTAAGAGATCTGGGATTCCGCGCGCCGATCATCCACAATATCTTCCCCTTCAGAGACTACGAGGATGCGATGGCCTGTGTGAAGAGATTCGGATGGAACGTTTCAGCCGAAGAACTGCACGGACTGAAGACCAAGGGGCCAAAGTTCGGAGTAGAGATGGCGAGAAAGAGATATTTTGGCCTCGTCGACAGGAAAGAGATATCGCAAGGAGCGTGCATCTCTTCGCGAGGCAATGCGGACCTCATCCGTCAGATTGTGGCGTAAGAAACTTTTCAAAAAAAGAGATTGTGCCCCGGCTCTGACGCCAAAGCGATCACCGGTCAAGCAATTTTGCTTTCTTCCTTTCGCCGGCTCTTATCCGGGGCCCCGGGAGAAGGAAGTTTGGTGCAATCTGTTTCACGTCTGGGTAAACCCCGTTCCTCACTGATCGGACAAGGCCGTCGACGCGAATTTATGATTCTCGATCGCAGATTCCTTTTGACCGGTAAAGATCGAAAGTCGTGTTTCATGCGTTTAATGTTTTAGGAATGGTTCGAGGTTAAGCTCAAATCCGGCCACTGGGACTTCCAGTCCGAAGCGCTCCAGGGTCGCTGGAGAAACTTCTCCGACAATTCCTAGACGGGTGTCCTTACCATTGGTCTTCAAGTAAACCTCTGCTGTCCTCCCTGCCGCAAAAATTTCTCCGGCATCAGTTGCTGTCTTGAATGAGAAGTTGGAATCACCAACAACACTTCGGAGGAAAGCGTCCAATTTCGATCTTATCATCGTATAGTTTGCTTCAGAATCGGCCATTGCAACGGCGACGTGCTCCTCCTCAGAAACTCCGATTCTCGTATGCTTGTCTCTCTTGAAAGTAGGAGCTTCCTCGAAAATCGATTGAGGATATTCTTGATGAGTAGAAGAGCCAAGGACTCGCAATAATGAAGCGATGATATCGCACCGCAAATACTCGAAACTCTCTGATTTAGAGTCCTCAACCTTCAGAAGCTCGGTATCGAAGCAATGAATTACGACCTCTTTACTCGTGAGAGAGAAATTCCAAACCTCAGTTAAGCCCAGGCCGATCAGAATTTCGATCATGGCATCAATATTCTGCAGCCTCGGTTTCAGTGATCCAGCGAGGGAGGACGAGACCGCTTGAGGCGAAATCCGCGCTATGCCGTGACCGAGAGCCACCTCCTCAGCAAGATCGATTGGATGGATGATGTCGTTTCTGAATCGTGGGATTATTGCAGATTCAGATGAATCAAGTCCCAGTCTGCTTTTCTCAAGTGCAGCTCTTGCTTGAACGTGATCAAAATCGAATCCCAAAATATCGTTAGTTAATTTCAGATCGAAATTCATTTCTGATGGCGTCATATCTGGAGTCCAGTTTGGATTTTCGTTGTCCCGTCCAACTTGAACCTTGAAGACCCGCGCCTTGATGTCAGATAGCATCGAGGCGATTATTGCGGTCGACGCATCAACCACTCTTTCGTCTGTTCCAGTCACGTCAATGAAAAGTTTGGAAATCCCCGGTCTTAATCGCGTCAAATCGCCGTTAATCACAGGCGGCATTGAGAGCACGTTGCCGTTGGAATCTTCAATCATGGGATAAACAGAAGAAAGAAGTTTGCCGTACGATCTTCCTTGTTCAGTCGCATTGAGGATTTCCTTGATTGTTTGTTTTTGCGATGAACCCAGCGGAATAAAAGAGAAATTTCCGTCTGTAACGCCGTAGTAGCTCATTGAACTCGATATGACCTGTGCATTGTGAATTCCGATCGCGACC
>JAPCJU010000149.1 GCA_027886795.1 Nitrososphaerota archaeon
CGGCAAGGAGAGAATTGGACGAGATGCTTGACGGTCGGGGAAAAACCGCGGTGAAGGATATGGAGTACGTACTCAAATCAACAGAACGGTTCGCACGAGGAAACTCAAACCAATCGTGAGACTGTAAGCAGGTTAATATTTCGGATCGCGATCTCGATCAAGGAATAATGGCAAAAATTTTACGGATTTCTCCTAGATTCGATTATGGTTTCAACGATCTGAGTGGGCCGATGGATGTTCTCCTAGCGGGGAGAGTGTACTTTCATCGTTGAGCGATCACTCGAGTGATCCTGGCGAGAAAGCAAAATCGATCGCCCGCACCTCTACCCTGTCTTCGCGTAGTTTCAACGAATCGTCGGAAGCTGTCCTTAGGGATTTTTATGAAGTGAACCCTCCATTCGGAAACGTTGCAATTCGTGCGCAATCAAACGTCACGACTTACGAAGTAATCGAGCCAACCTTGGGTGAGGACGAAAGAAAAAAGATTGATCGTTTGAAAAAGCTTCTCTTGGAAGAAGTAAAGGCGCCACTGTCGGTAATCTACGGTCAGGATCAAGTTGAAAAATATCTCGACCTAAACACTTCAAGACTGATCAAGGATTACAAACTCGATATCAAGAAGGATGCACAGGACAAGGTCCTTTACTATCTGAAGCGCGACTTTCTCGGCTACTCCAGGATCGACGTCATGATGCGTGATCCGCGAATCGAGGATATCTCGTGCGATGGCGTTGGTATCCCGATTTATGTCTGGCACAGAGATTATGAAAGCATCCCGACCAATGTCCAGTTTGCCGTAAAGGAAGAACTGGCATCGTTCATAATTCGACTTGCCTACAAATCTGGCGGTCAGATTACTGTAGCTCAACCTATTCTGGAGGGCAGTCTTCCGGAAGGGTTCAGAACGCATCTTACACTTGACGAGGTCTCCAAGAGAGGTTCCACTTTCACGATCAGAAAGTTCAGAGACGAGCCGCCTACTATAGTCGATCTAATGCTCTGGGGCACAATTTCGCCCAGAATTGGGGCGTACTTGTGGATCTGCATCGAGAACCTGAAATCACTTCTGATCGTTGGCGCAACGGCGTCAGGAAAAACTACCACCCTTGGTGCGCTTGCGATGTTCATCAAGCCAGAAATGAAAATTATCACAATTGAAGAGCTGCGAGAAGTGAAGCTACCGCATCAAAACTGGATTCCTATGGTTACGAGGGAATCAACCCAGTCAGGCGTGGCGGAACTGGGCCTGTATGATCTTCTGAAATCTGCGTTAAGACAAAGACCTGACTACATCATCGTGGGAGAAATTAGGGGAGAGGAAGCCTACACTCTCTTGCAGGCAATATCGACCGGTCACGGTGGAATTTCGACAATTCACGCCGACAGCGTTTCAACCGCCGTGAAAAGGATGTTGACCAAACCGATGGATATTCCAGGGATGCTTTTGCCTCTCATGAGTACGCTCGTCATGATGTCGAGAGTGAAGATCGGTGAAAAGTTCTCAAGAAGATCGATTAATGTGAGCGAGGTAATCACTTTCAACGAGCAGACCCACAGCACTCAACTGAATACGTTGTTTGAATGGTCGGGAGAGCTGAAGGACACTTTTGACATGAAAGGCCAAAGCACTGTATTCAGACAGATAGCAGATGCAAAACACATTCCCGAAGAGGAAGTGTACTCCGAAATGGAGAAGAAACAACAGATACTGGAGTGGATGCTTAACAAGAAGATTAGAACGTATAAGGATGTATCTGACATTATCAGAATGTATTACTACAATCCGACTGAAGTCTACGAAATGGCACGGCTCGGTGAAGACTGGCAAAATGACAATAAAGATTAGAAATCCGTTCAAAAGAAAGAAGAACCGAGACGCGGAGGACGAGCTCAAGAACGAAGAACCCTCGTCTATGATTCAAAAGAAGGAAAAGCGTTCCTTCCTATCAAGAAAAAAAGAGGATAGCGAGGCCGATATCGAACGCGATATTACAACAAATAATCAGGTTCAAGTCAGCGCAGAGAAAGAACCGGACGGAAAAGACGGAGAAAAAAGAAAAAATCGATTCAGTTTCGGTCAAAAGAAACCAAAGGAAGTGAGTGAAGGGGCAAGCCATGAAATCCCCGTCAGATCAAGGAACTCTCTGGAACGAGTTGCATACAATCTACTGGCTAAACGACTTCCCGGCTTTCCCGAATTCAAGGAAGCATACGGGCAATCGGGTATACCTCTGATTTTCGAGGCATACATCTCAACGGGATTTCTGTTAAGCATCTTAGTAACCATTCCAACATTTGCAATTTCTCTGATCGTTGAGACGAGACTTTACCCGAGGGGATCGATTCTCTTCTCTCTCGTTGGAAGCTTCGTACTTTCTGGAGTTGCGTTCGGCTTGGCTCTTGTAATTTGGCTCTTCTATCCGATGCTTCGAAGAAGATCTAGCAAATCAAAGCTCGAGGGACAGCTAGCTTATTCCTTCGGGATTCTTGGGGTTCTGGCCGCGGCCGGAATCAATCTGGAACGGCTCTTTGAGAGGATTGCAACTTCAGAATCGAATCCGGTCCTTGCAGATTTGGCGAAACGATTTCTCAGAAACATAAGAGTGTTCGGTCTCGATACCGAAACCGCACTCGCTGAAGTTGCAGAACACTGCCCCTCTGAAGCTTTTTCGAAGATGCTAGACAGTATCGCGGTAGCCTACAAGACAACCGGGTCAATTCACGATCTAGTGTTTTTTGAATCCGCCCGATTGCTCCAAGAAAAAAGGGACAAACTGAGAAAGACGATAGGCACGCTTGCAGTGATGGCAGAGCTTTACATCACTCTAGTCGTCGTTGGGCCGATCATCTTCATAGTCATGATGGCAATATTCGGGCTACTTCCGGGCGGGAACCTCCCAAATCCAATTTCGGTCATCAATCTCATCGTCTTCATCGGCATTCCCGTTCTATCGGTTATGTTCGTACTCTTGCTAGACTCGGTGGTTTCAAAGGCGTAGAAATTTGGGAACAGAAACAAAAATCGATAAGCCGGCACCAAAAGGGGCCAACGATGCCTTCAGGAAGAGCATGAAGTATTTTGACGACGATCGCAAATATGCTACATACATAGGGGCAGCCATCATTGTGATTTTCTCGCTTGCCTTAGGGCTAGCCCTAGGAAAATACAGGGTCATCCTCCCTTACGTCGTTCCGTCCGGAAACGGAACGAGAATTTCCGGATCGACTTGGACCCTCTTCAATCAACCCTGGATTCTCCCCCACACATCGAGCGCTTCGCTTACTGACACAATAATCGGGTTGGGAATAGTTTTTGCGTTGATTCCAGTCATTTATGTCACTTACAACAACTTTAGGTTCGTGAAATCAGTCGAAAGGAACATTCCCAGATTCCTGAGGGATATCCTCGAGAGCACTGATTCCGGTGTAACCCTACCCGCCGCATTAATCAGAGCCTCGACCTCCGATTATGGTCCAATTTCCAGAGAAATTGGCATCTCAATGACGAAGTTTTCCCTGGGATATGATTTTCGCGACTCGGTCATGGAATCTTGCAAGAAATTGAAACATCCCTTCATGATCCAGGTCGGATTAATCATCGTGGAAGCTTACTCTTCCGGTGGGAGGACACATGATGTGCTAAACTCTAGTGTTATTCTTTTCAACGGTCTGGAACAGTATACGGAGGAAAAACAATCTGAACTGAGGCCCTACACGCAATTAGTCTACATCTCAATAATAATTTTCCTGATCATAGCGTTCATAATCACTGCTCAATTCATAGGACCTCTAGACAAACTTCCTATCACGGCAACCAGTCCTTCAGGATTATCTGCAGGCGGACATGCTTCCATAAACCTTAGC
>JAPCJU010000015.1 GCA_027886795.1 Nitrososphaerota archaeon
AGTTTTGCTCGACGATCTTGAAATAACCTTGAGCGTATTGGATAATGTCTCCGATGTCATTGAAGAAAAGTGTGTTAGTTGGCGAAGCTCGTCTAACTTCATGAAGTACTCTACGAGGATGCAAAGGCAAAGAATCATCCTGAAGATCTTTGGATATTGATCTCTCCCAGTCGGACTTTCGTCTTTGAATGATCTCCGACCATTGAGAAGCTTTGCGCTTTCCAGAAATAGAATCCATGGCTACGATCAATTCGTGTAGAGTTGCTTTCGCGTCTCCCACGATTCCGACCTCAGTTGGATAATTCCTTCCAATCTCTGAAGGATCTATGTCTATGTGAATAAGCTTAGACGGTGGGAAATTAAATACGACATTCGGTCTCCAATTGACGGTGTCCCAATCAGTAAACCTGCAACCAACCGACAGAACCACATCAGCTTCTCTCGTGGATTCGTTTGCTGCTCCCGAACCGGATCTCCCAATCTGGCCGAGGCTCATCGTTTCTAGATCAGAAACAGCGCCTTTTGCCATTAGACTTGTTACGATGGCGGCGTGGTATTGTCTGGATAGAGCGAGAACTTCAGGGATAGCTCCTGAAATCATAGCGCCCCCTCCAACGACGATTAACGGCTTCCTTGCAGAGGTGAGAAGTTCAGCTGCTCTAGTAATTGCATCAGAATCTCCTCTTGGTCTACCTTGGGGTTTGAAATCCGCTGGATTTGGAACTGGGAAATCTATCGCGGTATTCTGAATATCCCAAGGAATCTGAACATAAACTGGTCCTGGCCTTCCACTTGTCGCAGTCTTGAATGCTTTTGTCATGACATCGAGTGTTTGCTCCGGGCGTACTACAAGCCATGCCCTCTTTACAATTGGTCGGAAAACCGATGTAGTATCTTCCGTTTGATGATAGTAAACTTCTTCGAAACCGCCTTTATCGAAGAACTGGGTTGCTCCGGCTCCAGCAATCAAAACGACGGCTGAGGAATCGTGCATAGCATTGCTCAATGCACAGACAGTGTTCAGAACGCCCGGGCCCTTTGTAACAATGACCGGTGCTACTTTGTGCTTCAGCCTATAGTACACGTCTGCCATCTGCACCGCAGCTGCTTCGTGTTTGGGTTGGATGCCTTTCAGCTGAGGTGTGTCGATCAACGCATCGAGAAACGGCCATATAGTTCCACCAATGTATCCAAAATAGTGCTCCACACCCTCCTTAACGAAGTACTGAGCAATGGCATCGACAACACGCATTATGGACTTCTCTTTCCCCGATTAGTTTCTTGAATCAGTCATTCTGGGCGTGCGGGCGTTCTAGATATTCATTCAAAAGTCAGATTAGCGTCCGTATTTGTCGACGTATACGTCGTATGGTGGAGTATCCATTTGCCACCAGTTCTTCGTTGGCTTGTCTTCCCCTAGCCATCTAATGTATGGGTGGTCCCACTCATAGAACGTTCCCCTCCTCACCGATTCCAAAATCCTGACCCCCTCGGAATACACGTTTCCGATGTTTACTTCTGGACCAAATTGGTTTACGAGCCACGCCCAACCTTTGGCAGGCTGCTGGACGGTCATGCTCGGGCCCCAGAGCTCGAACACGATATTTTCCTCTCCAATTGAAGCTGCTACCTCTAGGAGCTGCTTCTGGCCGGGTCTATTTTCCATATGTTTTCCAATAAGATTCTGGATTATTAGTCCCTCCCAGTACGTTTTCTCGCATCCAGCATCGAGAAATAGCTCGAACGCATCGATTGTCTTTTGCACATCGATGAGATCCCTCTCCGTTCTTGTCGCGTCCTTCCAAACCCATTTCGCGCCGACTTCGCCGACAACGCGAAAACCTCTTTGTTTGAGCTCATCAACTCCAGACCTGACTTCATCCTTCGTCGCTTTAAGGGCATGAGTTTCGTATTCCAGAATGTCAACACCGAGGCTCTTTGCCTCACTCAAAAATTCATCTTCCATACCACTAGCTCGCGCGATTTCATATGGTACGCCACCTATCTGGACATCAATATGGTGCGCCTTGTATTCCTTGATCTGATTTTTCACAACTGAGTCGGGCGCCCACATCGTAGTTTCAAGGAGCTTTACTGTGTCGATGTACTCGCTGTAACGATCAAGGACTAGCGATGTAATCGGATCGATGGCCATAGTCATTCCTTTCTTCCTAGGCTTTGGTTTTCTTTCTGGTTTTGGAAGGAAGTCTAGGAAATGTTTCGAATCATTTGAGGGCATTGTCTCAATCTCTTTGAGTCGGTCAGTCTAGCTTCGCTTTATAAATCACTTCTCACTGAGCCGAATATCGTGTAGAAATAACCGTTGACGTGAACGGATCAGATTGATGTTGGTACCGACACTTTGATCGGACGAAAGATAGTCATCCTTGTCAAAGCTGTTTTTGTTAAGGACTAAGTAGTCAAGATGCACTCAGCGGAATAATTTCAAATTGGAAAAAGATTACGACATCGCAATAATAGGTGCCGGAGCCGCGGGAATGTCGGCGGCGTTGAGCGCTGCCGAAGTTTCAAAAGAAATGGGCCATGACGTTCGTATAGTTGTACTTGAAAGATCCGAAGAAGCTGACTGGGGCGGAAATTCTAGATGGACCACTTCGAATTTTCGAATGATAGATGAAAGCCATCTGTATCCCACCTTCGAAGAGGACATAATGAAAGACTCTGAAGGGAAAGCGAGTAGAGAGTACGTGCACAGGCTTGCTCACGAAGCAATAGACACGATAACTTGGATTAGGTCTAGGGGAGTTGTTCTCGAAGCGAGGCCTGGAAACTGGAGTATAAGCGGGTTCAAGATGGGACCCGTTGGAGGTGGCCTCGAAATTATCACTAAACTTCGTACTTCTACTGAGAAATTCGGCGTTTCTCTTTTGTTTAACATGACGGCTTACAAGTTGATTCAAGATGACAATGGCAATCTGATTGGATTGTTAGTTCGCGACCGGAGCGGAGTAAGCCGGAGGATAACTACCCATGCGACAATATTGGCAGGTGGTGGATTTGAGGGAAATTGTGAGATGTTAACAAAGTACATTGGGAGAGACGCTCTTGCTCTCCGAACGGATGTTCCCGCCACAAAATTTCACATGGGTGAGTGCATAAACATGGCATTTGACATAGGCGCTGCACCGTCTGGGGAGTTTGGCAATTATCATGGCGATGTTGTAGATTCACGGTCAAACACTTACAGAGCAAGCATTCGAGCTTACGTTTACGGGATTCTCGTAAACAACAATGGTGAGCGCTTTATCGATGAAGGGATGGATGAAATTAGCGGATCATTTGAATTCATGTCGCGCGCCATCTTCAAGCAGCCCGGCCATATAGCATATGTAATTTTTGACCAAAAGACGCGTTCGATAGAATCCTTGGGAAAGGATGTCAAGACTAGCTTGCCTCCTTACGAAGCTAGAGACCTCACTGAGCTGGCAGAGAAAATCGGAATCTCGCCCGCGGGGCTGATTCGAACAGTCGATGAATTCAACAAGACAGTCGAACCGGGTGAGTTTAATCCAACCAAGCTCGACGGCAAGCACACAAGCGGGATTTTACCTCCAAAATCGAATTGGGCAGTGGAAATTGACAGCCCTCCTTACTTTTGTTATCCGGTTGAGGGTACAGTTCAGTTTACGTGGGGAGGTGTGGCGTGTGATTCCCACGCAAGAGTACTCGCCGCAAACGGTAAACCTATCTCAGGGTTATACGCAGCAGGAGAGACCGTCGGATTTTATTATCACCATTTCACGCCCGGAACCGCAGTATTGATGGCGCTGACTTATGGCCGAATTGCGGGTTTCGAGGCGGTCCAATCAATAACAGAACACTGATACATATCTTCCAAGAATGGTTGAAACCTTAAAACAAAAATAATTTGTTTCTCTTTCAGATTTGCCAGACAAAGCACCCGAATATGGCTCTGATATAATATTCGACGCATTTAGGGCGATGGGAATCAAATTTGTTTCGATTAATCCTGGTGCGACGACCCGTGGATTGCATGATTCTATTGTAAACTATGGCGGCAACAAGAATCCAGAACTCATACTTTGCTGTCACGAAGGAATCGCAGTCGCTATTGCTTCTGGATATTTTAGGGCGACTCACCAGCCGATGATTGTGCTACTACATGATATTGCCGGGCTCTTACATGCTACGAAAGCGATTTTCGATGCATGGATAAACAGGGACGCGATGATACTTATTGGCGGAAACGGCCCAGTGGATATTCAGAAGAGGAGACCGTGGATTGACTGGATACACAATGCTCTGATTCCCAATACCATGGTTAGGGATTTTGTGAAATGGGATGATCAGCCATCTGATCTTTTCTCCACTCTCGAAGCCCTGATTCGTTCTCGGGGAATAGCTCTTACTGAGCCGACTGGCCCTGTCTTCATTAGTATTGATGCGGGGATACAAGAAGCTGAGCTCGAAGCAATTCCGAATATTCCTAAACCCGAAAGCTATTCTTTTCCTTCGGTCGATGAGGGAAGCCTGGCCAAAATTTCAGAGGCTGCGACAGTACTATCATCAGCTAAACACCCCGTTATCATAACAAACAATTACGGTCGGGACGACAATTCAATTGCAAATTTAGTAGATCTTGCTCAGCAGCTTGGAGCGATCGTTTTAGATTCTGGAGCTCGTTTCAACTTCCCCAGCACGAATCCACTGAACTTGTCTGGCCTCGAAGAATCTACTTTGGCTGAGGCAGATGTGGTTCTTGCTCTTGGTGTGAAAGATCTTTACTTTCACCTGGCAAAGAGAGACGCAGGTTTCCATTCCAGATTGTCTACATTGATGATAAGACCTGATTGCGAAATAATTAGGATAGATTTGGAAGGATTCTACCAAAAGAGTTGGGTGACTGAATACGGTCGACTGACTCCGACCTCCCTTTACATTCCAGCTAGGCCGGATGCAGCAGTTGTTACCTTGCTAGAATTATGTAGGAAGGAGTTGCAATCGCACGATCATGTTCGAGAAATCAAAGAACGTATCTCTGTTATCAAAGATAGATATTTTGAGCAAAGAAAAAAATGGCGCGACATCGTTTCGGATAGCCTGAACAAGCATCCGCTAGGTTACGCTGCACTTGCTGCTATTGCTTGGGAAACCGTGAAAGACCGGGATTGGGTACTTGCATTTCCCGGTTATTCGATGAGAGGAATCAACACTTGGCTGCGAAGAACTTGGGAGATAACTCGGTGCTATCAATATCCCGGAAGGGGCGAGGGTACGGGGACCGGAACTGGGCAAGCGTTGGGTGTGGCACTAGCTAACGCAGGAAAGTTGTGCATCGATTTTCAACCCGACGGGGACCTGTTGTATTCAGCGAGTTCACTTTGGACAGCAGCGCACTGCAAGATTCCTTTGTTGATAATAATGATGAATGATAGAAGCTATCACAACGATGAAGAGCACAACAAGTTCATCTCGATGGAAAGAAATCGATCAGAAGAGAGTAGCAAGATCGGAATCAAAATTGAAGACCCAAATGTTGATTTTAGTCAAATGGCAAGGTCCTTCGGAATAGAGTCTTCAGGGGTCGTCGACACTGCAAACTCTTTGAGTGAAGCGTTGAAGGAAGGCGCATTGGTAGTGAGCGAGGGAAGACCCTACTTAGTCGACGTTCTCGTACAGCAATCACAGACATTTTCCTAGACGCGAAGATAAAATAGTCGAGCTCAAAATAGGCAAACGCATGCGAGAATGGCAAGCTAATCTTTCGGCGTCCGCCTTAATCGTCTGGGATCTCCAATATGGAATTGCGATGAAGGCTTTTAATTTTCCAGAAATGATCGCGAATATCAAGTCAATCATTGACGTCATGCACTCACTTCAGAGGCCCGTCATATTCACTCAGTCGACTGGTTTGCCTTATGAGTATCAAAGCAAGTACACAATTTATCGACTCAGAAAACGTGGCGTAGATCCTAAAGCTACTCCCCAAATGTTGGAGGGTTCCCACGAATGGCAGTTGATGGAGGATCTTAAACCGGCGAAGAGTGATCTAATCATTAAGAAATTCACGCCAAGCCTATTCGTGGGAACTGCTGCGGAGCAGGTCTTGAAGAATAAGGATGTTGATAGTGTAGTTCTGACTGGAGTAAGCACTGAGTTCGGAGTCGAGACCACTGCTAGACATGCTGCTTGCTTGGGACTCGTGCCAGTCATTGTTGAGGACGCAGTCGGAAGTGGCGATCTCCAGAGCCACAATTCCGCTTTGGAAGTAATGCGAAAATTGTTTGAGGTGAAAAGGACGGACTCAATCGTTCAAACGTTGAAAAGCAATTCTTCGTGACTTGGAAGGCCTAATCAGATATCTTCACTGCTACTGTCAATCCGTCTCCCAACGGAATGATAGAGGGTTTTAGTCTTTCATCTGCAAACATAATTTTGTTAAATTTGCGCATCGTTTTCGTTTTCTTTTGTCCCACAGAAGGGATGGCGACTCCCCTGTACAACGTGTCATCAGCAATAAAGAGACCTCCAGTCTTCAACGCCCTAATGCAAGAGTCAATAAGCTCCTCGTATAGTTTCTTATCGCCCACATCCATAAACACTAGATCGAACTGTCCTGGCCTCGACTGCGCTATCTCGGGAACTTCCTTGCCCGCGTCCCCGAGGATCATTTCAACATTATTTATCAGTCCAGCCTTCACAAACGCCCTTTCAGCAATTTTCTTTCTATCTGGATCCATCTCGATTGTGGTAAGCTTTCCTGAATTGGCTGATGTTGCTCTGGCAAGCCAGATTCCAGAGTAGCCGGTTGCCGTGCCCACTTCTAAGACATTCTTCGCATTGCACGCTTGCACAATGATAGAAAGAAAGTTCCCAACCAAAGGCCCGAGTATGGGCACGTCATTTTCTTCGGCATCTTTCTCCAAGCTGAGCAGAACCGGATCTCTAGCTCTCTGAATCTTGTTCAGATACTTTTCAACTTCTTCAGTGACTACGTTCAAATGTTTCCGGGCTTTTTTCTGCATTCTATTCTTTCGCTCCTCGAGTTGACATATTTGATTAACTGAAGAGACATGTCAAAGAATTCTTATTTTAGGATTCAGTAGATCTTTTCCAATCCGACGGATTAACACACTGCGACAGCTGAATGCACCATATGACACCGATTCAAACCACGATAACTGGAAGTTGGTTTAGAACTCCTGAAATAATGCAGCTGTTGAATGCTCCGAGTAAGCAAATTGTCAAAACTAAAACTCAGCTTAGCTAGCCCAGCTTACGACAGGAACTCCGCTCTCCTGTCAGGAGAGGTTCAACCCGAAGGAATCGAGCTGACCTATCTTACAATTGCTCCTCAAGAAGCACATTCTCGAATGCTCAAAAATCAAGAGTTCGACGTATCCGACATGTCTCTTTCATTTTACATGATCGCAAAATTGACCGGAAAAGCACCCTTTACTGCGATACCTGTTTTCCCTATGCGCAAATTCTTCCACACAGATCTTGTTGTGAACCGCGAGTCTGGAATCAAGAAACCTTCCGACATGAAAGGAAAGAAGATAGGAGTCCCGGAGTACGCAATGACACTTGCTCTTTGGCTCAGGGGAATCTTTCTACATGAGTTCGGAATTTCGCCGTCAGAAATGGAGTGGTTTATCGAGAGGACTCCCGGAAACAGGGTGTCAGATTCCATAGGATTCTCCCCGCCTTCAAACATCTCTTTTCATCAGATACCGGCAGAATCTGATCTGATGACTATGTTGGAGTCCGGAGAGATTGACGCAGCCTTTCCGCAATTCAAGTTCTGGAAAACTTTCAGAGATAGATCGAAGATGGGAGATATCAGAGAGAGCGGAAAAGTGGTCCGCCTTTTCCCAAATCAAAAGGAAGAGTCGATCAGGTACTTCAAGAAGACTGGCTTCTTTCCAATCAATCACACGGTTGTTGTTAGGAATGAGATACTGCAAAAACATCCTTGGGTTGCAGTGAATCTTTTCGAAGCATATCAGATGTCCAAAGAAAAAAGCTACCAAGAGATGGAAGCGAGAATGAGGGAGCCGACCAACTACATCTGGCTGGATGATTTGAGGCGTGAAGTGAGAGAAATTTTCGGTGAAGATCCATATCCATATGGAATCCGCAAGAATGAACAGATTATTGATGCGGTAACGAATTATTCTTATGAGCAGGGATTGAGCCCAAGGAAAGCTACGCCTGAAGATTTGTTCTTCCCTACGACGCTTGGGTTGTAACGTTGATGACAAATTCTCTGATGTAGTTGGTGGATCTAGAAATTGCAAGCCAAAAGAACCGAGCGTTGGTTTTCCCAGAAATGGATCTTCGACAGCGCGTTGAGATCTATCGGAGTAGAGCCTTTTACAGGTGGGTCACTGACCAGGGGGTATGAGGCAATCGGTATTGACGTACTAGAAGAATCACACGAGCTAACGGCGAGGGTGAAAAAATTCTCTGATATTACCCGGGAATGTAAAAGACTGGCATCGAAAAGAGAGAATCATGCCCAAGAAGCCGAGGCCGAAGGTTACCAGGTGACAGCAAGAGACAACTACTTTGTCGCCTCAGTGATGTACGGTTGCGCCAGATGGCCGATCTGGGATGACGAAAATCCGCAGCTAATCGAGCTTACGAACAAAGCGACCAAGTGTTTCGTGAAATATGCTTCGCTCTCGGATCACTATATCGAACGAATAGAACTTCCATTTGAAGGAAAGAAGCTCTATGCTTACCTGCATCTGCCGCCTGAAAGAGTACTTCCTCTGAATTCAGATGGAATCTCTGCAAGCGGGAAGGAGCTCGCATACCCTTGTGTGGTCGTAATACCGGGCATGGATACTTTCAAGGAGGAACTAGTAAGGCTGTACAGTGACAAGTTTCTCCAGCGAGGTTTCGCAGTACTTGTAGTAGATGGGCCCGGTCAGGGCGAGAGTCTAGCAATGGGGCTTAAACTGACAACAAATAATTTTGATCGAGCCGGCAAAGCGGTCATGGACCATCTGTTCAATCATCGGGTTTTGAGCAAAACTCAGGCGACGATAGACAGACAGCATGTAGGGATATTTGCGGCCAGTTTCGGGACCTATTGGGGACCAAGAATTATGGCGTACGACTCGAGATATGTCGCCGGGACTTTCTCAAACATTTGTCATGAGCCACATATGAAGACAATCTTCAATGGTACTTTGCCATCCTTCAAAGCTAGACATATGTGGATGGCTGGAGTTTACGATGAAGACGAATTTGATAGCAAATACTGTGCTGGGTTGACTCTCGACGGTGTGGGCGAAAAGATAACTAAGCAACCAATCTTTATTGCTGCGGGTTCCGACGATCCACTGAGCCCCATAGAATACACTTACGATTTTTTCAAGACGATTGCTAGTCCAAAAAAGACATTGCTCGTTTACGAGGGTGAAGAACACCGGATTTCGGATCCATTTCTTCCAGGGCGCATTGGTGATTTCATGGAAAGTGCAATGAAAAATGTAGGGACAAAATACGGCTCTTATTTTCTAGAAAAGGGATCCAGCTGGAGATCCATGGCGCCTCTAGTCATTCCTTCAGCTTGAAGAGATCCTACTCACGATTCTAACATTGGAACAGACGCCCTAAGATCCTTCAAAATTCCTTTAGATGTATCAACTCTACCGAAATATTTCGCTATTGTCTTCAGGCTTGCTTCGTGCAACTCAGGTTCTGGAGAGGCAACGCAATCAGAAGCAACTATGACATTGAAATCCATAACGAATGCATCTCGAACGCTTGTTTCGACGCAGGCATTTGTCGTCGTTCCTGCGAATATGACTGTCTTCACCCCGCTATTTTTCAGAAGCAGTGGAAGTTCGGTATTTACAAAAGCGCTGTATCTCGTCTTGGTAACAATAGGTTCGGAAGCGAGTGGTTTTAGCTCGTCGACTATTTGACTTCCCCAAGTTCCTGGCTCGATTAGTCTGAATCCGAGAGATCCGTCATGCTTAGCCGAAGGTCTGTTCTCCCACGTTTCTGAAGTAGTAAATTGAGAATTCTCACCTCTCACAAAAATTACCTTGACGCCTAGATCTCTGCACTCTTTTAGCATCAAGGCGATACTTGGAACGATAATGCTCGCGTGATCAATATTGAACCCTCGTTTGTCAAGTCCACCTCCTTTGCTACAAAAGTCGTTCTGCATATCTACAACAATAAGGGCAACCTCACTAGTTTCGAGCAAAAGCGAATCGCCTAAGGGCAAGTCAGCTCATCTTAATAACATTCCATGAATTGCGGATTTCGCATCAAGCTTGACGAGCTTCAGAATGCTTCTTCCTTGTCCCAGCTGATGCATCACAGTTCATTCAATTCCAAAGGGCAGTACGTGTAAATAATTGAGAGTGTCGCGGTGTCACGATTGATATTTGGTTATCAATGAATTGAGGATCCGGAATCTGTAGTCGGTCCTATGCTGCCAAGTTCCGTTAAGGCCTCCGGAGATTCATCATACAGCTGGATTGTCCTCGGAATAACATCTGTCGCTTTCTTCATGAGTCCATTTGACGCGAGTGTAGTTAATGTGGCACTGCCATCGATTCAGGCCTCACTCAATATATCGCTAGCAGCAATCATCTGGATCCCAGCTGTCTATCTACTTGTGATTGCGTCGACCGAGACGACGGTAGGACGTTTAGGAGATATAAGGGGAAAAAAGAGTCTATACATAATTTCACTCGCAGTATTCGTCGCTGGATCGCTTTTTGCCGGGCTTTCGGTTAATGCATTGCAGCTGATAATTGCTCGGATCGTTCAGGGCCTCGGCGCAGCGGGAATGGATGCTATAGGATTTGCTATTCTTGCGGGAGCGTTCAGATCGCGAAACAGGGGAAGAGCATTCGGGATAAACCAGATGACAATTTACATTGGTCTGACATGCGGACCCGTAATCGGAGGGATTCTCGTTCAGAATTTCGGTTGGAGATCGATATTCTACGTTAATGTTCCCATAGGGCTTGCAGCGGCAGTATTAACTCTCATCTTTATCAGGAAGGATTCCCCCGCTAGCCCCACAGGGCAAAGATTCGATTTCATCGGGGCGTTCACACTAACCGCCTTTCTAACTTTACTCCTTCTCATTCTGAATGATGCAGGATTCAAATTATCCTCTGCACAAAGTGATCTACTCTACGTTGCGTGTATCGCTTCCATAGCTTCTTTCATTTACATTGAAGTACGAATCGCAGCTTCACCACTTTTGGATCTTCACCTCTTCACGCAAAACAGATTGTTTGCTGGAGGAGCCACAACTTCCATGATGAACTATTTGACCGTGTACAGTACGTTCTTTGTTCTTTCGTTGTATCTCCAAACGATCCTCGGATTTTCGCCAGTGAATACTGGACTTGTATTGCTCGCTCAGCCCATTCTAATGGTTGTGTCATCCCCAATCGCCGGAATGCTCTCAGAGCGAATCTCTGCTAGGTTTCTCAGCTCCCTTGGAATGGCTATCAAGTCGGTTGCATTTTTTATTCTAACGTTTTTGGGAGTAAAATCTCCAATCGAAGGTGTTCTTGTTCCCCTTGTCATGATTGGAATCGGACACGGTTTCTTTTCCTCTCCGAATCTCAATTCAGTGATGAGTTCCGTGGGACCGGGGAAGTTTGGGATCGCATCAGGAACGATGGGAACAATACGACAGGCCGCTCAATCAATTGGAATATCCATCATGGGAGGAATCATCGCGAGTAACATGCCGTCGGGTTCAATCCTCCAGTACGGATCTAATTCGGCGGTGTCCGGAGTTGTTGCTCTTGATTTCGTCACCGGGATGAGGATTGCATTTTTTGTCGCTTGTGGATTCTCCGTTGTCGGAGTATTCACTTCACTCTTGCGCGGAAAGAAATCTGATCTTGTCGAAACGAAGGATCAGGGAAACAGAGATTCGTAGTTTTTTTGCATTCTGCACTTTCTATTGTATCATGAAGATTTTTCCCAAGCCGGGAATCGGATCATGGATTCCAAGTTTTCTGATACACGCCCACATCAATGCTTGGTTTCCGGTGATGATGGGCTTACCCAAATCTCTTTCAAGCGGCTCAATGATCTCGAGCGTTCGCAGGTTAGCATTATTCATCACTATAGCATCAACATCATCTCGGTCGAGGCTTTTGATGAACTTGTACGAAGCTTCTGGGGGCTGGCTACATACCAGGTGATGATCTTTTATTCCGAGCGTCCCCTGATGCCTCACTTCAAACCCATTTGCTTCCAAGAAAGCCTTGATCCTCATCAGTGTTGACATTTCGCCAAGTGGAATGCCGGTCGAAACTCTCTTGATCGAGAGTTTTCTCAAAGCCTGAATAACCGCAGATGACTGTGTGATCGAAGGAACCCCCGTTGCCTTGTACATCCGCTCGTTAAGAGTCTGATCGAATCCGGGTCTTGGGTCAGATGATGCACTTCCATGCATCAACCCGACAACATCGACTCCCAAATTATAGGACGATCCTGCCAAGAGTCCGGCTGCTGCCTCAAGCTCTTTTCTTAGCCGAATATCGTCAGCTTCGTCCCCTTCCCCTCTGTAAGATATGCGGGTGAAATGCACCGATACTCCTTCCGGGGCCATCTTGTTGGCTTCGCCTTCAGTGACTGCATTGGTCGATGCAAGAATCAACCCTATTCTTCCTCTCCAGCCATACATAGAAATTACCTCGGTATGGCTCCAATTCATCTATTACAAAAGCGTAGAGAACCGATAAGAGAGTAGGCCGTACCACGGCCTTTACGACGTACTCTTGATCGATGAGATGTAGTCTGAAATAGCCTGCGGCATATTATAGCGCGGTGTATATCCTAGTTCCGCTTTGCTCCTCGCGAGACTAATCGGTTCCACAACCTTCACTGCCGGGCCTCCGGATGATTCTTCGATAGATATTTTTGAATTTGGAGCAAGCCTGCTTACAATAGAAGCTATTTCTTCAGGTTTGTAGATCTTGCCCATCGAAATATTGTAAATTCTGCTCACTGGACTCCTTGCCTCAAGTGCGAGAACGGTACCTCGCGCTGCATCCTTTGAGTACACATTTTCAATAACTCGCGAACCTACGGTAGCTGGTTCTCCACTCAATGTTTTCTCAATCAATTGTTTGATCATTGTTGTCGGGCCGCCTCCACCAG
>JAPCJU010000150.1 GCA_027886795.1 Nitrososphaerota archaeon
ACAGTCGGTGCGTCGATCGCAGGAGCACTTTTACCGGTAATCGGCGTTGATTTCGGTCTCGGTGCCAGTTTCATAGCTGCAGGAATACTGGCGCTGCTTGGATCGATTTTTCTTTTCGGGTATAAGGAATCAGAACGGATACCCAGCTCCAAGAACGGCCTGCCTTTCTTGCGGGAAGGATTGTCACTCTCACTCAGAAATCGGGATCTCATCAGGGTGGGAGCGGTCGGGTTTTTCTATGCTTCAGTCCAGGCTGCTGTCGTTACCTACATCGCCCTTTTCGCTCAGAACGTTCTGGGATACAGCGTTGTCTTGGCTGGACTGTTACTTTCATTGGTCAATGTAACCGGGACTATCGGAAGGCCCGTATTCGGTTTAATCAGTGACCGGATCTTGCGGGGCAATAGAATTTATGATCTTCTTGCAATTTCGACAACATCTACTGTTTCCCTCTTTCTGCTATCAACAATCAGGTTCGGAACAAATATTTTGATTCTCATCCCAATCGTG
The DNA here is from genome assembly GCA_027886795.1 of Nitrososphaerota archaeon. Taxonomy (GTDB): domain Archaea; phylum Thermoproteota; class Nitrososphaeria; order Nitrososphaerales; family CADDZS01; genus DATLTL01. The sequence goes on from JAPCJU010000150.1 coordinate 511, forward strand.
GCATTACTTGGTTTCGGGGCTCTCGGTTGGAATGGTGTTTTTCTTGCCCTTTCCGGGGAGTATTCCGACCCCGGCTACGAAGGAGTGGGGACTTCGCTTGCCTTTTCCTTGGCGATGGCCGGTCAGGTTGTGGGAGCTCCACTTTTCGGCATCATAGTTGAGAGGACTGGAAAATTCTCAATCGCGTGGCAGGCATACGCCATATTTCTCATCCTGGCGTCGATTGTTTTCACTTTCTCGGCGCACAAACACAGTGCTGGAAAAGATCGCAGTTCCAATTCTTCATATGAGCTAAAAGTCAACTGATGTTACTTCCCACAAAGTTCGATTTTAATATCAAACAATACATTGGACAGTTCGTAGTGATCTAGAAAGTCATGCAAGCGACAGACATCGTTTCAAGGATTGAATCAGATATTGACGGGGATCGCGAAAAAATCCTGGACTTTTTCATCCGGATGTTGAAAATCAATTCGGTAAATCCCCGAATGGGAGGACCCGGAGAAACAGAACGAGCTAAATTTATTCAGACCTTCCTTGCGTCGGAGGGATTCAAAGTATCCGGAGTTGATGTGCCGGACGCCGGCTACAAAGATGGGGTAAGGCCGAATATTTTCACAATGATTGAAGGCAAGGACAAGTCAAAGACCCTTTGGTTTCTTTCCCACATGGACACTGTCCCCGAAGGGAGCAGGGAGTTATGGGAAACAGATCCCTTTGATCCTGTGGTGAAGGATGGCAAAGTATTTGCGAGGGGCGCGGAAGACAACGGCCAGTCCCTAGTCTCCAGTTTATTCGCGCTTCGAGAACTGAAAAAACTTGGCGTGGATCTGCCGTTCAACGTTGGCATCTGGGGTGTTGCAGACGAAGAGTTCGGGAGCGAGCACGGCGTGAAATATCTTCTCGACCACGGTCATTTCAAGCCTAACGATCTCGTAGTAGTTCCCGACGCAGGAACGCCGGATGGTGTGTCAGTCGAGATTGCCGAAAAAAACTTGCTTTGGTTCAAGGTCACAACCAAAGGCAAACAGGTTCATGCGAGCATGCCGACTCGCGGGAAAAATGCGCACCGGATCGGGATGGAGCTCGCGCTTAATCTAGACAGAATCTTTCATCAAAAATACACGAAGACAAATGATCTTTTCGACGATCCATTCTCAACTTTCGAACCAACGAAAGTTGAACCCAACGTTCCAAACATCAACACTGTACCGGGTATAGACGTCTTTTATTTCGATTGTCGAGTACTCCCCGAATATTCCCTCGACGAGGTACTTTCGGATGTCAGGTCAGAGATATTCTCAACTCAGAACAGGCATAATGTCGAAATTGATTTGGAAATAATTAACAGGGAAGACGCAGGTCCTGCGACTCAATCTTCAAGCGAAGTAGCTAGATTGCTCGAAAAGGCCATTTATCATATTACGAAAAAAAATCCAAAATTCATAGGAATAGGAGGACAAACCGTCGGTAACCTGTTCAGAAAAGATGGAATTCCAACGGCGGTTTGGAGTACCGTCGATGACATACCTCATGAGCCAAATGAATACTCGAAAATAGACAACCTGATATCAGATGCAAAGGTGTTTGCAGCTATGCCGTTACTTGCTGGTCAGGCAAGTCTATCCCAGAAATTTTGATCAAGATTTTTGCTACTTCATTGACATCGAGAACCCTAAAAGATCGGGGTGAACGAATTTCCCATCTTTTATGATCAATTGACCATCGCCCTCAAGTGTAGGCTTCAAGGTTATTCCGTCTGAATGCGAGATCGCTCTTATGTCTCGGGCACGAAACGTCCCGCTTTGATTTCCGAGCCCCCACTCTAGAACTCCCCAGATTCGTTCGTCTTCCAAAACGTTCCCCGTGAGTTTCGCACCCGGATTGCATCCGTAAGACAAGTGTGCGAGTTCGTACATGTTTTCATCGTTCAAGCTCTTTAGCCACTTTTCATATATCGTTGCTTCTCGGCCTCCGTGAACCCTCACGACCCTCCCGTTTCTTACTTCCAGTTTGATAGGTTTCTTCAATAGCCCAAGCTCGTCGGGTGGATTGACCGATCCGTCAAACGCGATCGTGCCATTGATTGTCTCCTCCAGCGGGGCCCAATCAACCTGCCCTAAAAGCATGTACTCCCCAGGCCCTGAAACGTCTCCCTCAACGAGAACCGGCCTCTTAGTGTCGTTTTCAAATCTGACGTCAGTTCCGCCTGGTGTCGTGTAGTGCATGCTCCTCGACCTCTCGGTAATTTTTTGGATCCTTCTTTGAAACTCCAAGACTTTCGCAACATCAACATTACCGACACAACTATTCGCCATGTCGATATTCATACCGACGAGGCACATGTAACGGGTCCTGTTTCTCTTCATGGCTTCTTCCCATACCTTGGAATAAAGCAACCACTTTCCGTTGAGCTCTATCCAAACGTCAGATTCTGCTACTGCGCCCACCAAGCTGTCAATTGGCAGAAAGGGTTCGGCGGCGCGTCCAACATATGGAGGCGCTTTTGTTCGGATGACTAGGGGTTTTGCGCCTATCGAAATGGCTGCTTCTTCAACCGAACTTACAAAAGCCCAATCACTTTCCGTATCGCAGGTGATTGCGACTGTTTCTCCTTCTCTAGTCTTCAGGAGATCCCGGACTAGTTTCAGAGAGGTTTTGGCGATTGTCCGTAAAGCGTTGCTTGATTTTGTCAATGGTTAACACTTGGAAAAAGCAACAATCTTTCTTAAAAGTTCGCTTCTTGTAATCATGGAATTCTTATTACCTTAACCGATAATGTCGGCCAGAAATCCTAGTATGAAAACGCTGACGAAAACAGACATTGAGGATCTGATTGTCGGGGCTACAATCTTGGGTGTTGGTGGCGGAGGAGATCCGAAAAAGGGGCTCGAAATTCTGATGGATGTGTTTAATCAGGGCAAGAGTTTGACTATCGGTTCTATTGAGGAGTTTGGCCCAGAAAGCGTTCTCGCAAGCCCCTACTTTGTGGGCTCCGTAGCACCAACAGCGCCGAAGAAAAGTATGCCTAAAATTATCGAAGATCCAATCGAAGAGGCTTTCAGACTCCTCGAATCAAAACTGGGGAGAAAGATAGCTGGTACGGTGGCTAGCGAAATCGGGGGTGGAAATACGGCAGCATCTTTAGCAATCGCAGGTAAACTTGGAATACCAATGTTAGATGGAGACCTCATGGGAAGAGCCGGACCAGAGCTTCATCAAAGCACAGTTCACATTTTTGGAATCCCGATGACTCCATCCGCCATTGTAAGCGAAACGGGAAACGAATTTCTGATCGAAAGGTATGCAGGAATTGACGATTATGAAGCCG
>JAPCJU010000151.1 GCA_027886795.1 Nitrososphaerota archaeon
CGCGTCCGGAGGTTGGGGGTTGCCGATGCTTTTCACATCCAACTATGTCCCCGGATACAAGATTGATAGGGTTCTCGGAATAACGTACGGTATTACAGTGAGGTCGCGGGGCCTAGGGGGTAACATTATCGCGGGTCTTCGAACGATCGGGGGCGGCGAGATCAAAGAGTATACGGAATTAGCTCATCAGGCGAGACAGCAGGCTCTCGATCGACTCCAGGAGCACGCCCAGAGCATGGGTGCTAACGCGGTCGTCAGCGTAATGTTTGATTCAACCGAAGTAGGAAATACCATGGACGAAATTATCGCGTTCGGAACTGCGGTCATTATTTCTCAGTTAGCAGCCGAAACGCAGCAGCAGTTCGTGAAACTCAGCTAGCGGACAGTAACGCTCTTCGCCAGGTTTCGCGGCCTGTCTGGATCATGCCCTAAAATTACCGCGAGCTGGTACGAGAGGATCTGTATCGGAATTATCTGGGAAATCGGGTTCAGTTCCTCGCTCTCTGGCACTTTGACGAATTCGTCAAACGTGTCGATTTTGTGCGATCCAACTCCAATCAGGTACCCTCCTCGACTCTTAACTTCCATTGCGTTCGACAAAATCTTGGATTCTGTGTCTTTGGACACAAACACGATGCAAGGTGTTCCCTTTCCAATCAAAGAAATTGGGCCGTGTTTTAGTTCCCCGCCAGCAAAAGCTTCAGCGTGGATGTATGAGACCTCTTTTATTTTGAGCGCGGCCTCAAGCGCGGTGGCATATAGAGAACCCCTGCCCAAAACGAAAATGTGATCGTGGCTCGATAATTCATCCGCGAGCTGCTTGATCCTGATCCTCATGCTTTCTGCGGTGAGGTTGTAAACAATGTTCCAAAGGTACTTCAGCCTTCGAAGCCCCTCTTCATATTTTCCTGCTAATGAAAAAGCTAGTAATGTCAGGACAGCGAGCTGCGCAGTGTAAGTCTTAGTGGATAGAACGGAGACCTCGGGTCCGACGTTCAGGAATAGAGATTCGTCCGCAAATTGGGTTGCGGATGAACCCATCACATTCACAATCGAAACGATCTGGCAACCTTTTTGCTTTGCCGTCTTGATCGCGTCGAGCACGTCGATCGTCTCACCGCTCTGCGTCACGGCGATGACCAAAGTGTCTTCCTTGAGAAAGTCTTCGTAGGCAGAAAACTCGCTCGCCAGAACGGCGTTGACGTGGAAGGATGCAAGCTTCGAAAACAGGTAACTTGCAGAAAGGCAGGCGTGGAACGACGAACCGCATCCAATCAGAAAAACTCCGCGGGCTTTCTTAATTCGCTGAATGATGTCTTGAATTTTCTCTCTGTCTTGCGACGCGGCACTCTGAATTGTTTCGACCTGCTCTGAAATCTCCTTTAGCATGAAATGGTCGAACTCTCCCTTGGCGGCGTGCTCGATGTCCCACGAGACGCTTTGAATGAGGCGGTCTACCGGGTTGCCGGTGCGGAAATCCAGAATTTCGTAGCTGCGTTTCGCACCAGAGGATCCCGTAATGATCACGGTATCGCCATCGTAAAGGTAGACAACATCCTTTGTTTTATCCAGAAAAGCTGGAATGTCACTTGCTAGAAAGAAATCATTGTTTTGTCCAATACCCAACACCAACGGAGATCCATTTTTAGAACCCACGATAGTCTTCGAGTCCCGGTCCAGGACGACCAATGCAAAGTTTCCCTCAAGTGACTGGAACGAGTTGAATACGGCATGGACAAAATCCAGTCCGCGGATTCGCATCCAGTACTCGATGAGGTTTGGAACAACCTCGGTATCGGTTTCGCTCGAAAACTGAAAACCTTCCGAAATTAATTTTGCTTTTAGCTCTTTGTAATTCTCGATTATTCCATTGTGGATAACCGCAATCTTGTTGTTGTTAGAAATCTGAGGGTGGGCATTTTCGCGAGTGACCCCACCGTGGGTTGCCCAGCGAGTATGAGCAATGCCGGTCGTGCCTTCAAGATCCATGAGGTTCAATCGCTCGTGGATCTCGAGGACCTTGCCGATGTCTTTCTTTATCTGAAATTCCGATTTGGAATCAATCGTGACAATTCCGGCAGAGTCATATCCTCTGTACTCGAGGCGCTTTAGACCTTCGAGGAGAATCGGGGCGGCAAGTTCATCCCCATAGTAAGCGATAATTCCACACATGCCAGTATAACAAGTACTAAGGCCTGTTCTTTGATATATAACTATGGTATTTGGTGAGACGATACTTGATCAAAAATCAGTACAACTACTGCATCGCTATTTTCCAGTAGTATCGTGGAAAACGGATTTCTTTATTTTGATTCCTCTTTTTCCGAGTTCTGCAACGAAAATATTCGGTTCGACTGCAAGTTCAGGTGGAGCAACACCGGTTTTCACTTTGCCGTCTGCCAGTAATTGACCAAAGATGGAGCCCGCGACGCCGGTCAAATAAGCTGTTGCGTTTGTAATCCCCCAGGATTCATTTGGGCCGGAAATCAATTCGCACGTTGCTATCATTTTTTCTCCATTTATTGTACCTCCAACAACTGTCCTTAACGCAACGGTTCTCTCGCTCGATTCTCCGTTTCCCGATCTAGAATTGAAAAAAGACACCAGAAACTGTTTCGGAGATATTGAGGCACCGTTAATTTGAACCTTCGGTTCTTCTGCTGTCATCCCTGTTTCGATCAAGGGGGTGAGCATTCTGACCATCTTCTCGGAAATGCCGAGCTTGAACTCGACGTTTTTGATGCCCCGACCGAGTGAAGAAGGAATAGTTGCAGGTTCCGAGTGGATTGAATAATGGCAGACATTTTTCCCGACCGGATCTGGAAAAATGACCTCCTCATCACCAGAAAGCGGCGAAACTTCGACAAATTTTCCGTTAATGTATTCAACAGGATTTTTTGTATATTCATCGATCACGGTCGAAACAGAAAAAGGAAATGTGACGCCCTTTGTTTCCGGGATTTCCCTCGCTCCTACGAGGATTTTGGCGTAATCGACGGAGGACATTTCTTCGGCAGCAAGACGGCACATAACATTCGTTATTCCAGGACTTTCGCCACCGCCCACAATACCTGCGATTCCCTGGCTTCTTGCTTCTTCATCAAGCCTCAATTGCTGCTGGGTCATGTGAAACAGTCCCCCGAGATCGTTGTAGGAACACTTTGCTTTTAGGCAGGCTCTCATCACAAGTAGATTATACTCGTACCAGCTCGCGTTTACAACAGCATCGTACCCGGATAGGATGTGTGAGAGTTTTTCAGTGTCGGTTACGTCGACGACAAATGCCCTATCACCTTCCTTTTGCTTCGCGATAGCCTCAGCGCGGTCGCGATCTATATCTCCAACACCAACTTCAACATCGTTTCTTTGACGGAGATCTTTCGCTACGATCGAACCCATCCTTCCGGCGCCTAGAACGAAGATCCTTATGGGTTCATCCACCTATTCTGAGGAAACAGAATGTTTGGTTACTTCAATGAGCGTCAGATGCCTTAGAAAAGTCCGATATCGTAAACATTGAAGCGAACTTGTATCCTTCCTTTTCAATCCTTGACTTGGCGCCTTCTTCTCTATCAACCAGGCTGATGACCTCGACAACCTCGCAGTCCAGTTCTCGAACTCTCGTTATCGCTTCGAAAACAGAGTTTCCCTTAGTTGTGACATCGTCAACGACTACTACTCTAGATTTTGGCAACAGATTACCCTCGATCCATTTCTCAGTGCCGTGAGTTTTCTTTTCTTGCCTGACCCAGAACGCGCTTACGGGATTTTTCTTGATGTAACTTTGCATTGCCACAGCCGTGCAAATTGGTATTGCGCCGGTTTGGATCCC
>JAPCJU010000152.1 GCA_027886795.1 Nitrososphaerota archaeon
AAACCGGTTGCGGTCACATTATGTGGACCGTCCCAGACTTTCATTCCGCAGTAAGGACACTTTCTCCAGACTCCGTTTTCATTTTTTTCGACGATGAACTCAGAATATTCCATTTGCATCCACTCGATTTCAGTCTTCAACAATTTCAGAAAAATTACGTCGAATTACATTTACTAGCCCTAAACTTATACGTCTGATTCCCACTTCGGTACAGCTTTTAGGTACGAATTTGAAATTCTCCGCTATTGATCTAGAGGGAATTATGCGAAACACCGACAGCTTGGTCTCAGGTTTAACAAAAATCGACGGCAAGTGTTTTGACAGTGCACCATTAGCACTCCTTAGCATAAGGAATGATCGCGGAATATCTCTTCCGTTTCATTTCTATCCTACAATGTTAGTCGGTAATTCACCAAAATTATGATTGGTTGTGCATAATTTATAACTACATTCCGACCTTTGACTAATTTGTTTGATTCGCAATCGATGCAAAATAGGCCAGAAAGGGGAGGTGGTCATTCCAAAGGAGATCAGAGATATGAGATGTATCAATCCAGGTTCCGAAGTTTTGGTTGAAATGAGAGGAAATGAAATCGTGATCAAGAAGTCGCTGCCGACAGCAGAGAGTTACGTTGATTATTTCATCTCTTCATACTCAAAGAAAAGAAAGCAACCCGTCAGCATCAAGAAATTCATAGAGGGGGAAAGCTTTGACCGAGTCTGCGTAAACTAACTCGAATGTTTTCATCTGGTGATACCCTGACTGGAAAAAAGAGGAACCAGAATTGAACCTAAAAAAATTGCAATCTAACGCTCGACGAAAACTTGGGCTCACGGGCGAATTCGAGTATATCCAGGTAAGCGGCGGGACTAAGGGGAGGATTCTTGCGACGTCTCAGACGAAAAGCACCCTCGAAATGAAACACACTATTACTTATTCAGACGCTTCTTCGCTGGATCCAGCTGATGTTTATCACGAGATGTGCAGGGCAAGGCTCTACGAACTGGGATTCAAATCTATTGAAGCCGCAGCTCTCGTGGCACTGAAAGATTGTTCAAAAGACGATCCAAAGTACATCTTTGACGCGAATTCCGCTGTCGTGATAGTCTCCGAGGTCTACACTAGCTGGTTGCTTTACACGTATTTTCCCCAGGAATCTGAGGAGCGAAGACAGGAAATCGTCTTGCGTTTTGAATTGTCAGATGCACTTACCAGCCTGCACACGCGCATGGGTTTTTGGGGAACCGGTGGAATCGTCTATTACAGGATCGCCTCTGAGTGGGCTGGGAAATCTTTTCCATCCGCTCAGATCAAATCAGCTATCGATCGAGCTTCGGACGGAGCCTCAATATCGGAAGAAATAACGAAAATCGAGGCCGTACTCTCGTTGCTCCCCCGGATTGAGAAAATAGACGAGCAGCTTACGGATTCGATACAGATTCAGATTCTTTCGGTGATTGTTGAGTTATTTTCTTCGAAAACGGGAATTAATTGCGAATGAAATAGTAATTCTATAGGTAGTAAATAGATGGTTAAAGTCCCAAAACATTTTAGGATTAAGGGAATGGGTGGCCCGTTATTTGCCACCTACGACAATGAGATCTCTATTGATTATTGGGTTATTTGCCTCAACGATGCTCTTGGCAAGTAACGGGATCATTCTCTCCAGTGCACAGTCAGCTCCTCCGATTGTGCTCGGACAAATTAGCGCGACTCTTCTAGTCAATAATAGCTTATCTCTTGAATTCAACGCCACGAACACTCTTACTCCTACCGTTGTCGTAATCCAGGCCGATCTTCAAAATTCATCCGGCTATGCTTTACAGGTTTTGGATTCGCAGCCAATTTTCATGCTAACGAATTTCACTATTCAAATCTCGTTCGTTACATTTGAGTTAAATCCTTGTTCTGCCTACTCTGTAAATGTATACGCAATAGAAACTGACACTGGAAGGACTGTATCGGAGAAACAAGTTGTGCAAGAATTCATACATTGTGCTTTCGAAGGACATACAATAGTTGTCATCGCTCCTTTCTCGATGAGCGGATGTAGTACTGGATGCATCAACGCCACGTTCTACAATCAAGCAAACTATTCAATATCTGGTATAGTTTTCGCCGTCTATCACAACGTAGTTGGTCAGCCCGTCTACGTTGGTGATGCAAGAATAGAGTTCGCCACCCGCAATGTTTCTTCGACGATCATCATGGCCCATATCTCGCCGGGACAGTACAGCGTTAATTTGTTTGTCTGGAATTCGGGGGGTTTTCCTGTCTCTCAGCTATACACAGTTGTGATCACAGTTTAGTTTTCAGAATTCTGTAAATCTTTGAAAACCTCTCCCTCTGCAGATCTTGATTCTTATCGAGGAGCTGTATACCGAATCTAACGAAAACTAATCGAGGCTATCCGAAAGGACTGATTGCCGTCACGTTGATGTCTTCGGATTGCCCGAAGGGTCCTTCGATGGAAAGAAGATACGGTTGTCCTGGAATTATTGAGAGGGGAGGGTACGGTGGGATTATGCTGTTTAGCGTCGCTATCTTTCCAATGTAGACCAGAGAAGCATTTTCACCTGGAGCTAATGTGAGGCCTATTTTGGATCCGTTCTGACCAATTGAAGAGGGTTGAATGAGTTGTTTGTTGCTGAGAACGAGAAAAGTCGCAACGGTCTGATAACTAGATGGTACGCCCGAATCTGAGTTGGGGTTTGGGGTGCCAGCATTCATCGCTGCTCCGTTGGCGTTATCACTAATCTGGGAAATGGCTGGCATGCTTTTTGCTTGAGCAAAAGTCGGAGTGGCAATCTGTGTTATCGTCGTAACGGTCGTGACAGTTTCAACTATGGTGCTAGTTTCAAGAGTGGTGTAAGGTGAATTTGCTGAAAGAATCGAGATTCCATTAATCGTTACATTGGAGTTTCCAGTGTTGTTTACGAGGAGAAGCAACGAAATGGGCGTTAGCAATTCCTCAACAATCGTAACATTGTCGGCAAGCCTTACTATCGTTGAAGTAAACCATGGTTGGGAATTGATCTCAAGTAAGGATCCAATTTCGGCATAAACACTCGAGGGTACTGAGGATGGAATTGCAATCGCCTTCGCGTAGGGGTAAAGCTCCATGTAAGTGACATTTCCGGTCTGTGTAGGGATAATAGTCGGTGCAATGTCGAGAACAAAGCCAGATGTACCATTCGGTTCTAATGCGAGCCTGCCTGTGATTGGCACCGTAACCAATTGTGATTGGATACCTGCGGAAACATTGTTTCCATGAAACGTGATGAGTGCGGAAGTAATACTGAATCTAACCGAATCAATTGTTCCACTTGCAATATTTGAAGCCGCGATCGTGCGACTCCGGTTAGACAAACCAGTTAGGTCAGCGATTCCAGGTGGCGCGGCCGAGAGCCAAGCAGAAAAATTGCCCACCTTTGTGTGAACCTCGATATCTGAATAGCTTGCGTAGACGTGTGTTACTCCTGCAGGCAAATTCAATAAGTCGGTAATCTGCGTGACGAGAGTCCCTTTCTCGATTGTAGAATTGGAGATTCTCGTAGATGTCTTCGTAGAAGTAGAGACAATGATGTCCGTAGTGGTTTCATGGGAAGTAATGGTCGTTGACGGGCCGGGGGGTAGATTTAGTACCGATATTCCTCCGATGATAGCAGCAGCTACAAGAATGCCGATAACTGCCATGATAACTAGCCTGCGCGTTCCGTTAATGTTTATTTTACTAGCTCTGCACGAGACTGTTTATTCAGCTTTAGGTATTCCGTGAAAAAGAAGTATTCCGCTGAGACTAAATTGAGACTAGAAAAGA
>JAPCJU010000153.1 GCA_027886795.1 Nitrososphaerota archaeon
CAGATCCATTTGCCAAGACCTGGACGCCCATCTGAAGCAATACACCAGTTTTCGGAAGAATGCTCTCGTTCATCACAAGTTTCAGATCAAAAGGACTCGCGTAGGTAAAGTTGGAGCTCTGGTACCCGTAATAATATTCAGACGAAGAATTGGAACTCGTTGGAAATACCCCGTTTCCATTTGACGAGGTGATCGTCTGGTTCGACAGATAGCCGGATAGATCCGTGTTATTCCAAAGGTTATCGGCAAAGGAGACCTGGCTTGTATTTGTGACAAAATCCTGGGTGTTCTGGCACCAGTAAACATACTTCGAATTGTTTGTCTGCACCACCAGCATCGAATTGAGTTGCAGTGTCGCCCCTGACACCGTGTCGTTGACAAGCGGCGCTGTGGAATTGTACGCTTGGATTGAAGATATGTTGGCAACTCCGACCACGCTGTTTGTCTTGATCCCGTATGGTACAGCATTTCCAGACTCGTTGTAGATTCCAAAAGAAGCGAGACCCGTGGGCTGCGGAGGCAAAAGGGGGCCCGACTCGTAGGGAGTTAATGGAAACGTTCGATACGAGAAAGAAACGTTGGCCGTCCCGGATTGCGAGGAATCGTAGAATACAAGAAAGAAGGTCCCTGAACCCACCCTGATCGATTCGTTGTCGCTTGTCCCGATTTGGTGGGATAGTGAATTTGAAATATCACCGAATTGCGAGTTGTTGAAAACTGAAAATTGATCCGAGTTCATTAATGCGATCGAGATCGACGCGTTGCTTTCGACCGTGTACGCTATCAACGACGAATTCGAAAAAGTCTCAATGTGAAACCGAATAAAATATCCAGCCGGGACGGTGGTCGAATTTTCCAGAGACGGCGGGAAAACCCTGGATTCAGAAGCGTTTCTGTCTAATGCCGATCCCAGGAAAATCGATCCGAGAAGAAGAACGAGAATAATGGAAACGGCCGGGTATTTTGTGGCTAACGAAGCTCACGGACTTTTTATGACGCCCTTCTTTTTTTCCTTTACACGCTTCTTCAGCTTCGGAGTCTCGTCGTCAACTAACCCGAGATCGCGCATAAAGTCGTCATTCCACCCGTAGTCCTTGTCGCGGAAATCTTTCTTCTTCTTGACAAAATAGAGCTCCTGCCACCACTTTGGAATGTTCTTGGCAGGTTGATCTTTTGGTTTTATCTTCACGTCGTACACCAGAGCAAGATCCCAGTGGGTGTTTCCAGGATACCACTCCGACGGGGAATTGTAAGAGAAAATCTTAGGCCCCTTCTTCGTCATCGAAAAATCCTCGATCTCCAGTTGATCCCTCATTATTCGTCTTATTGCATCGTCAGGATTCTCTCCCTCCATCAGATAGGTTGAGGGAAGCCGCCATTGATGATAGACCTCGGCAAGTTCTTTTTCCGAATAGTTTCTCCAAGCGGAGATCCACTCAGAGGTCCAGCGGTTGTCCTGCTTCGGCAGGCCGAGTAATACGCCTTTTTTGCCCTGCCGGCGAACGAGGCCAAAGACACTGATGCACATCCCCGCAACTGGAGGAGACTCGTATTTCTCCGCGGGCCCGTACCTTGCGAATCTGTTCTTCACTTTAGTAATCTGTTTAGTAGACATCTAACATCGAACCGTCGCTCGACGCAAATATAATCGTTGCATTTACTTGGAGGCATATGTTGCATTTACTTGGAGGCATATACCTAGAAAATCCTCTTAATTATTCAGTAAATCTCTGCCCTTTTGCGTTATTGAATATGAGAAAGGCCGCGCGGTAACATCTCTTTCCACAAGACCTTCGCGATAGAGACTGCTCATCATCCTCGCCGTGTGTTCTCTGGTTCGATCAATTTTTTGCTGGATCTCCTTGGCACTTATCTTACCCCGACCCTCAAAGACAATTCGCAGCGCTTCCATTTCTGTGATACCAAGCTTCTTCTCCAAATTATCCTGTGATACTTGGGAAATTCTATTCGTAGAAGGAACACGGGAAACAATCTTTGACTCTTCTAGCCGAACTACTGGAGCGCGACCAACTGGTTCTTCCTCCAAGGTTCTAAACGAGCTATCAGTTTGCGCAACAGAAGATCTAGAATCAGGGCGAGGCGGATTGCCTTTGGCGACCCTCAGATCCAAAATCTCCAGTTTTACTTTTTGATCTACGAGGTTCTCTTCCAGTCGTTTTAATCTCAAACCGAATTCGGATACTATCGCCGAAACTTCAATCGCGTTGTCTTGTGACTCCTCACTATTGTGATTTTCTGGTTTGGAGAGCGCTTTGACCTTCGCTCGGAAAAATATCACAAACCCAATCGAAGCAAGCGAGATCCCGAGTGAAATTATCGTGACATAGTCATCCGTCGTGATAGACATCACGGCAAGGGTCGCAGATATCACACAATAAACTTTCGCTTTCCGCTCGCAAATCCTGCTGCAAACTGCTCCATCGCTCCAATCACCTTCAAGAGATCCTCTCTACTTGGCTCTGCACTCTTCAATTCTCCAAGCATTTTTCCGGTACGGTAGAGTTGAGCAAGATTTTCTTCCGGAATCAAATCAAGATATGATAGCAAGAACAAAGTGTAGACCGAAGATTTGACGTTGTCGCGGGCCTGCCCGAGAGATCTGGCAAAAGATCCCTTTGAGACCCTCCCTTTTTCACGTAAACCACTCTTGAAATTCAAATTACCCACCGTCTCGGAAGCAAGAACGGTGTCCAGCTGTGCTTCCGTGAGATTGCTTTTCTGTAAAAGAAAAGTTGCGACGATGTCATTTCTGATTTCTTCTAGCATTTGGGCTTCAGGTCCGGAGACCGTTATACAAAAATGTATTACAAATCCGTACCGGCCAAAGTTGCAAATTCTATAGCAATACCGTCTAGTTTCATCCAATTCCCACAATTATTTCGGATAAAATACACAATATCTCTACAGGTGGCTCTAGCAACTAATTTATGGTTTGCCACATCGATCATTATCACGGTAAAATAAATTGGGTCGTAGACGAAGAAGAGTAGTTCATGTTGTCAGAAAGACGTTGCCTAAAGTTTTCACTTGTCCTAACTGTGGAATGGTATCTGTGAGATTACAACCGAAAGAATCAACAACCATTATTTCTTGCGGGAGTTGTGGTACCAGCCAGGAAATTCCAAATGCCGGTAAAGAACCCATAGACATTTACAACGAGTTCGTTGACCGCTTCAACGCAGGACAGACGGGTGCACCGAGCTCTGAGGCAAACAGAATCGAAGCTTAAAGATCTGATCGAATCACAAGGTACTATCTGCGTTGGACTGTTAGACTCCGAGAACTTTTCCCCTTCAGGGGCTGCCGAGATCGCGGCGAGAGTCGAGAAATGTGGAGCGAAAGCTATTCTCGTGGGAGGATCGACCGCCGTTGATCAAATTGAACTCGAAGATGTCGTGAGGACCATAAAGAAGTCAGTGACATCACCGGTGATATTGTTTCCTGGGAATGTCACAGGAGTATCACCGAGCGCCGACGCCATCTTTTTTTCCTGTTTAATGAATTCAGACAATCCTTATTTTATCACGGAAGCTCAAGCGCTTGGAGCTTTGGCAATCAGGAAGTATGATCTTGAAGCGATTCCGATGGCTTATCTTATCATCGGTGATGGCGGAGCAGCAGGTTTCATAGGAAGAGCAAAGGGAATTCCACCGAATAAGCCGAGCCTCGCCTCGATGTATGCTCTTGCTGCGCAGTATTTTGGTATGAGATTCGTATATCTTGAGGCGGGATCGGGCGCCGACGGACGGGTATCCCCACAGATGATTGCGTCTGTAAAGAAAGTGTATAATGGAAC
>JAPCJU010000154.1 GCA_027886795.1 Nitrososphaerota archaeon
AAGCCATTCTCGAGTTCCCAAAGCGGCAGCCTGCGTGCTCAATTTTCTCTTCTAGACTTCATGTCGATGGTCACGTATATTGAAATCTGCTCCCGCTAAACCATTCTTTCGAGATGCTCTGGAAAATTGAGAGAGCCCTTTATGCGACTAATCAGAAACTAGTTGCTCTAAATTCATCGACTTTCTAGATCGGTGCCGTTCCGAGACTCCTCCGGCGGGAGTGAGTCCCCATGTGTCCCTTGAATCGTTCTTCCTCCCAGATGTTCCCTCTTTCATTGTAGCCGTACATTTCCCAGTAACCGTCTTCATATTCTGGAATAAAGTCGATCTCATTTAGCCACTTTGCACTCTTCCACCCGTAAAGCTGAGGTATGAAGGGACGGGCAGGATAACCCTGATCCGGTGGGATTGGCCGCTCGTTCATCTTGAAGGCAATTACTGACTCGTCAACCATCGCATCCTCAAGAGGAACCGGGGCCGAATAACCGTCGGCACATCTAAACATGACCCATTTTGCTTCGGGCTTTACACCGGTCATTTCGGCAATTTCCTTGAAAGCAACACCCTCCCAGACTACGACTTTGATTGACCATTTGGTTACGCAGGAAAACGTCTTGGTGAATTTCGTCTGCGGCAATTTCTGCATGTCGGCGAAGGAGAGATCTATCTCTTTATCGACAAGGCCTTTTGTCTTCAAATGCCAATCCTCAGATTTGACCACCGGTTCACTCAGTGCTGAGTAAATTATCCAGCGTTTTCCATAATACTGACCTGGCGGGAGCTCGGGGGGCGACATTACCATACTCAACCGGGCAATGATTTCATTACTTAAGGTTTGAAAGGCGATCTTTCCGAAAGACTTTTTCATATTCCAAGTTTCATGCGATTAGCGAGAACTGGAATGGTAAACGTCACTTGTGAATATTGTGGAGCAGAGTTTGAGCCTTACGGGGATTATGCCAATTATGAAGGTCCGGTACCTTGCGCCGGATGCCACAAGAGTACGTGGGTTTCAATTGACGAAGGAGAGGTTCTTGAATCCAAAAAGTGGCCGTTTCGACAGGCTGAATGAATAGAGCCAATTTGGTTTTCTACATTTTGCATTCCAATAACTAGCGCAACTGCCCAGCAGCTGCGATGCCTTGTTATGATGTTATTTTATCACAGATGCGCTTGTTTTCATGGAGTTGATATAATAAAGTAAGTTTATCTAACACCGCGCTAATAGTAGTAAAAGCAACTTGCAAGAAGAGAAGTTTCTAAAGTCGCTGGACAGTTACGACAACCTGAAGGCGTGCCCCATTGCCCTCGGGTTCCGGATGCTCGGTAAGAGATGGACCATAGAAGTGATCCGCGAGCTCTTTCTCGGGAAGACAAAGTTCAACGAGCTTCAAAAAAACGTCCCAGGTGTCAATCCGCGAATGCTTGCCCTCCGGTTGAAGGAATTAGAAGATATTGGTTTGATCAAGAGAGACGTGTTTCCCGGTACTCCCGTGAAAATTGATTATTCCCTCACCAATTTGGGAAGGGATGTCATCCCGGTCATGTACGCCATGGCTGAATTCTCCATGAAAAACTTTCCCGAAGAAGTCTTCGACGACGCAGAGAGCAGATCTCTGGAGCAAGTTTACAGAGAAGTCAGATCGAAATAATTCATTTCGAAACTTTAGAACCTCTCCGAAGCAATCCTGCAATAGAGAACTAACAAGACTGAAAAACTCATGATCTATTCACCTAAATTATGAATCGGAAAAATCTTGCGCCACGTTCATTATTCAAAGCCGAATCGTTTGGATTCAGCCAGGGTGTTCTAGTAGAAGAAGGTAAAAAACAACTCTTTATTTCAGGTCAACTTGCCGCCGACATGGATGGAAACTTTCTATCAAAGGCGGACTTTAAGGAGCAGTGCCGGAAAGCGTTCGAGGGAATTGACGCGGTTCTGAAAGAGGCGGGAGCCACCCGCCACAACATCGTAAAGATAACAGCTTTTGTGACAGAATTGCAACGCAACCTAGAAACCTTCGTAGAACTTTCAAAAGAATTCTTTCAGGGTGATTTTTCCGCTTCGACCCTCATCGAAGTCAAGGGTCTCGCGTTTCTGGATCAGTTAGTCGAAATAGAGGCTATCGCGATTATGTAGATTCGCTTCGAAGGAGTAAAGACGACGATACGGGCGATTACGAAAGTATTTTCCCTTCTCGGTTGACCGATAGCTAAGTACGGTCGGTTAAGAATTCAAGTTCTCTGGAAAATCGTCTGTTTCCTCAGCACTTACACTCGCTTATATTCCGCAGGAGTGCATCCAGGTTATCATGAGCAACATTCAAAAAACGGCGAGGCTGACCCCTCTACTCCAAGGACAGCAACCAGAAGAGGTTGCACACATTTCATCGTTTGCAATGATAAGAAAAGGAAACGGGTTACTCCTTGCAAAGAAAATCCGGCCGGAATTCTCGGCAGGAAAGTGGGTGTTCCCTTCCTCGATCATCAATTTCGGAGAACACCCGGAAGTAGCTATTATGCGAATAGTAAGAGAATGGGTTGGAGTAGACTCGAAAAAAGTTAGATTGCTCGACGTCCAGTCATACGGAGACAAACACTGGGACCTTTGTTTTGTTTACGAAGTTTCCATAGACGAAATCGGAAAGTTGTCCCAAGACATCGAAAGAGCGGAGTACTTTGACAGGGGAAAGCTTCCGCCAGAATTCCGGAGCGACAATTTGGAAGTCTTGCAAAATCTTGAGAACAAGATGAAAGTTTAGAACTGATAGTTCTTTCAAGATCACGGGAGTTTCGAAGATATGGAGTATCATCCGTTCGGACCTTCGAAACATGAGGTCTCAGTTATCGGCGAAGGAACCTGGTACTTCGAGGAAAGTGAGAGAGTTACTGCTATATCCGCGCTGAAGAAGGGTCTCGACCTCGGGATTAACCATCTTGACACCGCGGAGCTTTACGGAAACGGTGAAGCTGAGAGAATAATCGGAGAGGCAATCGAAGGCAGACGAAATCAGGTCTTCCTCGTATCGAAGGTTCAACCCGGTCATGCTTCAAGGAAAGGAACGATTTCGGCTTGCGAGCGCTCGCTTTCTCGTCTTCGTACAGACCATCTTGACTGCTATCTCCTGCACTGGCGCGGCCGCTACCCGCTTGAAGAAACAATCGAAGCTTTCGAAGAGCTAAAGCGCGAAGGAAAAATTCTTTCATGGGGCGTAAGCAACTTTGGAGTCCCTGATCTCGATCAAGTTCTGGAGGTTGCCGGAAAGGGCAGTCTCACCTGCAATCAGGTGTTATACCATTTGAAGGATCGCTCCATCGAGCAGGGAGTCATCCCGTGGTGTGAAAAGCACGGCGTGGCAGTTACGGCATACAGTCCATTTGGCCATGGGGACTTTCCAAGCTCGCGCACAAAGGAGGGCCGTGTTCTGGAAGAGATAGCAAAGGCCCACAACGCGACCGCCCGTCAGGTAGCGCTCCGTTTCCTCGCCCGTCGACCCTCAGTTTTCGCAATTCCCAAGGCGTCGAGTCCAGAACACGTATCCGAAAACGCGGGTGCCGCGGAGATTCGCCTAACCAAAGATGAAATCGATCGGATCGACGAGACTTTCCCCGTTGGTGCCTCACCAGGTTTCCCTCCTTGGTGAAATGTTACCATCAACTGCCCTAAAGAATGATCTCTGCTCGGGAGTTGGGAGTTGACTGAGCTCTCCTGATTGACAAAAAGGAAGATCTTTACGAAACCGCGAAAGAGCTTTTAACTAGAAATTGAAACGCCCAGGCCGGGATTTGAAC
>JAPCJU010000155.1 GCA_027886795.1 Nitrososphaerota archaeon
ATAGATAGTTTAGTTCTTAATCTTCATAACGAGCCTAATTGCAGAGAGCATTATCGCCCCTCCTACAATTGTGTAAATCGTCACCGTCTCTCCAAGTAGGACGATACCTCCGAGTACGCTGACGATGGGAGCCAGAAAGAGCTGGATCGAAAGTTTGGATATTTTGGTGCGACTAACCAATGTGTAGTACATCGAATAACCGAGGACGGTACTAAGCAGTGAGAGATACAATATCGAGATCCATCCGAACTCAGAGAGAGAAGAGACCTGAGTAAGAAAATTTCCCGAAATTAGCGGCAAGAGCATGACTGTCCCCGTCACTCCCGTCCAGATTGCGACATGAAGGGCCCCGTACTTTTTCACAAGTGGTTTAGCCAATACCGAAAAGATCGCGTAGGCTAGAGCCGTGATGACCACTTCCAGTGGCCCGATTATCCCACCGGTTCCTAAACTGAGATCTCCTACGGACAACACCGCAACACCCAGCAAAGCTAACACAAGCGCAAGAAGTAATCTCGAAGTCACTTTCTCTTTCAGCGAATACACAGACAAAATCGTTACAAAAACCGGGCCCAAAGAAATCAGAAGACCCGCGAGCCCTGACGATACTGTAGTTTCTGCGTAGTTTAATGACAAGTGGTACGCGGGAACATTAGCAGCTGAAATAGCGAGCAACCTCGGCAGGTCACGCTTTTCGAAGCCCATTTTCGGTTTCCCGATGAGCGGCAAGATAACGAGATACCCTGCACTTGCTATTAGCCACCGAAGTATAGCCAAGTTAACGGGGGAAAGCTCAAAGTCTGCTCTTCTGATTGCGACGAACGCAATTCCCCAGATTAGGCTTAACAAAATGAGGAGAGAGTAGCTTCTCAGTTTTGCGATAATCCCGCTAGAAATCTTCGATTCTTCATCGGCGGGGTTAGACTTTGCGCTCTGCCCGGTTTCATCCAAGTTGAACTCTCGACTCTTAGAATTACCAGATCAGTTAGAGACAGTTTTTTCCAACTGCAATAGTTTCTTCTTTCTTTCAACCCCCCACCGATATCCTCCGAGGTCTCCATTTTTTCTCACTACCCTGTGGCAAGGGATCGCGAGCGGAACGCGATTGGACGCGCAGGCATTGGCGACTGCCCTGTACCCTCGTGGAACCCCAACTCTGTTCGCGATGTCGTTGTACGAGCGAGTCGTCCCGTAGGGAATATTCTGAAGTTCCTTCCAGACTTTCCACTGAAACGCAGTGGCCTGTACATCGATGGGTAGGTTCGAGTTCAGCAGCTTATTTTTTCCTTCAAGATATTGCAAAATTTGTGAAACCCACTCTTGAAGTTGAATATCGGTTTCAGGTTCAGAAATTATTGTTGCCTTCGGGTACTCGTCACTGAGATAGTTGATCAGCTTCCCGTCAGAATTTCCAAGACAAACAAAGCAGACACCCCTCGAAGTTGCAGCAACGAGTATTCGCCCTAAATTGCAATCTGAGATATTGTAGGCGATGACCAGACCTTGCCCGCCAGATTTATAGTCCGATGGCATGACTCCAATCTTCGAATCCCTTTCAGAATAGAGCCACCCTGCGGTGTTGTACCCGACCTTGTAGGTAGACCTTCGGGTTGATTCTCCCTGCTTCAAGGAGAGTTTCAAGTGTTTGAGCCTCACCGCCTCCAGATACTGTCTCGGGGTAATCCCCATTACGCGCTTGAATGTCCTGTGGAAATAAAACGGGCTTTGATTTGCAATTTCCGCGAGAAGACTCAGCCTTATCTTTGAGTTGTAGTTCTGATCCATGAAGTTGCAAGCCCTTTCCACGGCTTGAACTTGACCTGATTTCATCTGAAGCTCATCCGGTCTGCACCGAAGGCAAGCTCTGAATCCCGCGTCCCTTGCGGATTTAGGCGTAGAGTAAAACTCAATGCGATCTCTCGAGGGCCGGCGGGAAGGGCAAGTTGGGCGGCAATACACTCCCGTCGACCTTACCGCAAAAACAAACGAGGAGTAGTATCTGGGGTCTCGTGTTTCCACTGCTCGCCAGTAATCTTCTTCGCTTCCTTTGGGCATAACCCCGGAATTGGTGTTAATTTCCAAGATTGGTTCGGTGCTCAAATTACTATCCATCTCTTTACCGCTACAGAGAACAGATTCTGCCGCAGGTTATAATCAGTTGTCTCGGGATCTTGCTCTCAATCTAGAGAGCAATAGATCCGCGCGATATCTGTCCTGCCTCACATCTATCGTGAGGATTACGTCAATCCCTGTTCAATGGGAATTATTTTAGGCGATCTGAGGCGGTTCTTTGTATTTCTGAGCTATTTCTTCGCTCCAGCAGAACCAGATGAAGTGATTTGATTTTCCGATGTTACGATCCTGCTCTTTCAGATCTCCCCGAAGGTACATATCTCCAACAAAAGTCAATTTCGGTTTTCCCTTTGAACTATTCGCGCTTTTGACTTCCTTTACCTTCATGTAGGAGGACCGATGCCAGTTTGAACTTCTAATGATGAACGGGACGTTCCTCCCATTCTCCTCCCAAATCTGATTTACAGTCCTCAAGTTTTCGTCGTACTTGAACACTGATTTGAAACAGTTATCGCAGAAATACATCGTCTTTTTCTTGAAGGAAATGACCGCCGCTTTTTCCCTAGAAATTTCGCCGGCACACCTCTGACATTTGGTCGAAAGGCTTGTCTCGGCCTCGGGTCGGCTGAGTGTCTCGCTCATTTCGACTTGTTCCAAACTTGCTTCGTCCGAGGGGTCAGCAAGCCGCTTTCTTAACAGTTGTTGCCCTGAGAATAGAAGAGCCTCGACAGATCATCCGTTCTGTAAGGGAGCAGCGGACGTAAACAGATAAAAAGTTCGGAAATGACATTTCAAAGGTCCCATGGCTAACGACACCACGGTTGGGCTGTTTATGGTACTTTTGATTGCTGTTGGAATTGTAATCTCCGCGGTGGCAGCCTCAACCCATGGTAGTGCCGCGACCGTTTACACGACGATTCTCATCGGGTTCGGTCTTTCAATCATTCTCATCTTTGCCTTAACTGCCCTCATCGCAAACGGAAGGGCAAAAAGTGCTGCGATGCGCTGATTCAGGTCTCCGTCTTCAAGACGGGTCAGTCTTTTGTCGAAATAACGAAACTAAATTGATGATCTGATGTAAAGTCACGAGAAATATTTCGCGAATAATTTGGAATAAATATTGTTCTCTGCTCGATTCTTTCGAGAAAAGCCGCGGGATACACTTTAAGAATGTGATTTTTTTGCATTCCTTGATTTCAGTCATCTGGTGAGCATTTTTGTCGTGCGTAGATGAAAGGACTCTTGATCTCAGGCGTGCGTCTGAAATAATGAAGATTATCGACGGTCATCATTGGGTTCTCGCGCATTTCGACGATTTTGGAGAGAGTGGGGTGATTGCGAGGTACAGTTGTTCCAGGTGCTACAAGGAGTGGACTAATTTCCTTCTCGATCCTGAAAGCGTCAAGAGCTTGAAATACTGAAGTTTTTCACCATTTCTCCTGAAAATTACAGTAATGTTACAGTAAGGCTTTTCAACAAAACTGTCTATCTATTTTCGGCCGCTAATGAGTACCAGTAGCGGCGTCAGGTCTGTCCCTTACGAATTGTTGAAAGAACAGTGGAACGAGTACGTTTTTTCCGATCAAATTGTTGTGAGAGTGAGGTTGATCCTCACCAATGTTCTGCAAGATTACGAATTCGGGCCATACAGGATCATGACTCAGAAACTGACATCCGTTTCTGCACCAAATTATCTTCAAAGATCTCC
>JAPCJU010000156.1 GCA_027886795.1 Nitrososphaerota archaeon
GCACGATTATGACGCGGTTTTGATTCCAAAGGGATACCATCCGCACGTCAACACCTCGCTCAGGGGAGGAAGTTACGCCTGGGTGATATCGGCACCGCCTAACTCTCGAAACATGCAAGTAGAAATTCATCCTGCTTTCAAGGAAGTCAATCTTGGCAAGTCCCATCTCTCGATAAAATGAGTCATACCAAGTTCCAAGAAATTTCAGAATTACGAACTTCGCGCGATCGCCCATAACAAATCTCCAGCCTAGAGCCGCACATGTTATTCTTATTAATGGTGAGCTCTTGATCACAAATTTAGCTTGACAGTCACTCGAATCAACAAACAAATTTTCACCTCCGGCGTAATGAGCACAAAAAAGAAAATGGACTTGGGCGTTGTGAGCGCGATAAGTCTAATCAAAAATCATCCGAAGAAAATAGGGGAGGAAATTGTCTTCCCGGTAAATGGAGACTTTGATAACAAACCGGAGAGGATACTAGAAATCTTGAAGGTAATCGACATGGAGATAGAAAACGGCTACACTCCACTTTTGCTTCACTGCAGGAAGGGGCAAGACAGATCGCCGACAGTTGCCGCGCTCTATCTCTACCACAAAGGAAAGTTCGAGAGTTTCGACGAAGCACTGGAATTTATCAGAGCAAAGAACCAAAAGATAAAACCAAAAAAGTTATTCGTGAAATTCATCAAAGAGGAAGTTTTGCCGAAACTCGACTCGGAAGATCAATCGAAATTAGGCGGTAGAGCTCACGGCGAACGTGCTCGAGTCCTCGTACCTTAAGACAATTGTCACGATAACGAGATTCAGGATTCTCTATGGGCGTGATAGAGAAACTAGCTACGTCCCTGAACAGGCGGGACGAAGTTCCTAATCAGGAGTTAGCGAAGAAGATAGTCTCAGACAATGACTCGAAAGCTGTGGCTGAACTTGCAAAGAACTTGCGGAACAAAGATTCGGGCATCCAGAGTGATTGCATCAAAGTCCTATACGAAATCGGAGAAAGCAGACCAGAGATGATCTCCTCCCACGCCAATGAATTCATTTCTCTCCTGGACAACAAGAATAATCGTCTCGCCTGGGGAGCAATGACCGCACTCGATGCAATGATGCCCAAAAACGCGGAATTGATTTATTCGGCTCTCCCCGGAATGATCCGGATCACAAACGAAGGCACTGTAATCACTCGAGATCACCTAGTAAATATTCTCATCAAGCTCGCGACAATCACAAAATTTCAGGAAAAGGCGCTTTCCGAGTTGATTGTCCAATTGAAAAGCTGTCCAACAAATCAACTGCCAATGTACGCTGAGAGGGTGTTGCCTGTCGTCAGTAGTCAAAATAAAGGTCTCTTCCGACGGACTCTTATTTCGAGACTTGACGATCTTGTCCAAGAATCTAAACGAAAACGCGTCGAGAAAGTCATTAAGAAATTAGGCCTGGGATAGTGTTGGTCGTCCAATAAATTTTAATCTTAGAATTTCAGCCATTTGATGTATGTACTCTTTCAACGAGGTAAGAAATTCTTGAAGCGTTCATTCCTTGGAGCTGGGATCATCGGAATCTTGATGATGCTTTCAGGCACAGTTTTCGCGCTTCAAGGGGACGGTATGATTGCGGGTTCCGTCATGACTGGTAATCCTTTTTGGATATATGCGGGTTCTGCGATTGCGGTTCTTGGGTTGGTCATTGCGGCCCTCGTATTTGCAATTGGTTCCAGAAGAGACAGACAGAAGATGGAGGCAGATGAAAAAATGGATGTCCGGGGAGACTCTCCTTCCGACTCGCCGAAATCTGAGACCTGAGTCTGTCCTTTTGGAAATGATTTAACGCCGGCCTGAAAAATTTTGGCACTACAGCTGTTCTTGGTATGGTATTTCGTGCTCGGATTTCTTTTGGGTAATGGGGTCCCGCATTTCGTCTTCGGAGCGGCTGGAAAGATATTCAGGAGTCCCTTCGGTCAGAAATCACCTCCAAGAACAAACGTCCTTTGGGGGTTATCGAATTTTTTGGTTGCTACGATCATTTCGGCTGGATTGATAGTACTGAATCTCTACAGTAGCTATTCACTCATAGCGATGCTTACAGGATTTTGGCTGACAATGTTGATGTTCGGAACTGGAATAAAGAGATTTTTGAGTTGATTTCGCTGCTAGGGAATCATGGCTAACCATAAAATAGCTGATTCGAGAAACTCAAACGAGCTCAAAATGAAATCAACGGGAGTTAAGGGAGATAGACTATGAGCTACGAAGAAACAGCTGGTGGACCGGCTGGCTCTAAAGACTTTGAGGTGCCTGCTATTTTGTCTGAGAGTCTCGTATTGTTTCCCCAGATGGAAATAATCACCGCGGTGAATGACGAAGGAAGTCTTTCCGCATTGCGAGAAGCAATGAAGGGTCAGCAGATTCTCGCTTTCATTCCATCATCCACTGCCCGAATAACGAGCGGTACGATAGGTACTCTAGCAATCGTAAAGAAATCCATCGAAGTAGAAAATGGCGGAGCTCGAAACTTCGAACTTAAGGGCATGTGGAGAATCCGCGTCAAGAAATTCGTTGAATCTTCCGGTTATCCGAAGGTTCTTTTCGAGAGAGCTGAAGAAATTGCCTCAGGAAATACGATGCAGGCGAGCGTACTCGTTAAGAGGGTCCAAGACCAGATTGACGAATTTGTCAAACTGATACCCGGAATACCGATCGAGATCATCAGCCTTCTGAAACATACCCTGTCACCCGGAAATCTCGCCGACATTTGCGCAAACTCTCCCGAATTTACCTACGAACAAAGAATCGAACTGCTCAAGACACTCGATGAGGAGGAATGGCTCGAAAAGGTCAGCAAGCTTTTCGAAAAGCAATTGACCGCAATCAGGAAAGTTGCGAATGTTGACCCCATCAGCGAGTGCGACAAATGTCTCGAACTCGCAGACAATGCTTTCGAGGCGGATCCAAGTAAAAGGGCGGAAATTGCAGTGTCGTTCCTGAATCACGTTGTCCTCGAACACACCGGAGAACTCTTAGCTCTTCTCGCGGAAAAATACGGACCAATATTCCTGAACAAGAGATCGCTTAGATAGCTTATCAGAATCCATACAGTTTCATCATTCTGGATGATGCATGAACAGTACAATACATTTTGAAAATCCGAAAGGCGTCCAGAAAGTTCCAGGTTATTCGCAAGCGGGATATTTTGAAACTCCCGGAAGGATCATCTATATTTCCGGGCAGGTCTCAAGAAACGAGAAGGGTGAAACAATTGGTGTTGGAGACCTCGAAGAGCAAACGAGGCAGGCATATCGCAACATATCCACAATATAGAATTAGGAAGGCGGCAGTATGAGTTATATAATCAAGCAAAATATCTACACGACAAAGTTGTAACAGGTCGCAGTAATCAGGAAAGTTCGTGACGAGTTTTTCAAAGGAAGCGAGGATCGAATGCCGTGTAGTACTCTGGTCGGAGTAACGGGGCTAGTATCTCCTGATTTGCTGATAGAGATCGAGGTCGTCGCAGTCGTGGGATCAAGTCTACTGATGCATGTTACTTAATACTGAAATATATCGTTCATCCCCAAATTCGCCATGACCGCCAGCTCTGGGATAATGTTGGATGTCAGGCAAAATAAATTCCAAAGCGCTATAGAAGCTCTGAACAATTGTATCCAAGCATGCAATTCTTGTTTGACCGACTGTCTCCTCGAACCGGAGATTAGCATGCTCGTTGATTGCATCGAACTCGACAGGGATTGCGCAGATATCTGTTCGTTAACTTCA
>JAPCJU010000157.1 GCA_027886795.1 Nitrososphaerota archaeon
AATTAGACAAGTTGCGACTCAAAAAAATACAGAAATTTTGTTGGTTGAATGCGGTGGCACTGTTGGTGACATTGAGAGTCTGCCATTCCTCGAAGCATTCAGGCAGATGAGACTGGAGGAGGGTTCTGCAAACACTGTTTTTATTCACGTGACGCTCGCGCCAGTACTTGAAACGGTGGGCGAGCAAAAAACAAAACCCACGCAGCACAGCGTGCAAGAATTGCGGAGGATCGGAATTCAGCCTGACGTCATAGTCGTAAGATCAAAGAGCAAACTTACGAAGGAATCGCGTGAGAAGATTTCTCTGTTTACCAGTGTCGAACTAAAAAGTGTCATTTCGAATCCTGACGCGGAGTCGATATACAAAGTTCCAGAAATCTTGATGTCAGAAGGGATAGTCAGTACAATCTGTGAAAAACTTCGACTGTCTCCTAGAGCCTTTAGTATTGATTCTTGGAAAAAGGTGGCCGATCAATTCGTGACGGCGAAGGACGCTGTTAAAATCGCCATGGTGGGAAAATATGTGTCGCTTTCCGATAGCTACGCTTCCGTCAATGAAGCGCTGTCACACGCGGGAGCCCAGCAAGGTCTGAACATCGTTGTTGAGAACGTTGATTCTCAAGAGTTCGAAATAAATCCAGATTCGATCTCTAAGTTGAACGACTATCACGGAATCTTGATACCCCAAGGTTTTGGAAAAAGAGGTAGCGAGGGCAAAGTTCTCGCGGCAAATTATGCGAGAGAAAACGCCATCCCTTACTTCGGTCTCTGCTATGGATTCCAGATGGCGATCGTCGGTTTTGCAAGACACGTACTTGGACTTGTTGATGCTAACTCCACTGAAATAAATCCCAACACGAATCATCCGGTCATAGATTTGCTCCCCGAACAAAAACAAGTCAAGGACATGGGCGGATCTATGCGGTTAGGTGGGCACGACATCAGCGTAGTTGACGGCACGATGGCATCGAGAATTTATCAAAAACAAATGATCCGGGAAAGGCATCGGCACAGGTACGAATTCAATCAGACTTATTCTGCCTTGTTTGAAAAGGCCGGCATGCACTTCTCGGGATTCAGCGACAGCGGAAAGAGGACAGAAATTCTTGAGATCCGAGATCATCCGTTCTACTTTGCCACCCAATATCATCCCGAATACATCAGCCGGCCGGGAAAGCCAGAACCCAGTTACTTTAACTTCATCAAGGCGGCAGCTTCACGAAAAGTTACCATACTTGCCTAAAGCTGGCCACAGCTCATCCTGAATGGAATCTGCCCTCAGTCTTCCCCTTTTTCCATCAGATTCTAACCATCTGCCCTTCGAACTTGGCAGAAAGGTTCCAATTTCGGTGCACCTGATTTTCGCAAGTTTCAGCTTCTGCATGATTTCGGAGGCATCGCCTTTCGCGCAAGCTATCAAGAGAGATCCCGAACCGATCAATCTTAGAGGGTCGACTTTCAATTTCGTGCATATTTCCTTCGTCGATTCATCTCTGGGTACTATATCTCCAAATATTTCAAATCCCAGTTTTGATGCAAGGCTCATCTCCAACACCGATCCGATGACCCCTCCTTCTGTCACGTCGTGCATTGCGTGAACCTTTCCTGTAGCAAACGCGGAGCTCGCCTCCTTCATTATGCTCAGCTTGTTGATCAAGTTTTCAGCTCTTTTTCGAGTTGGCGGCTCAACTAATCTGGCAACCTCGGGGAGTTTTGCGAGTATGGATGTTCCTTCAATTCCAGCGGTCTTCGTCAAAAGGATCGAGTCGTTCTCAACGGCATCACCGGATGTGACGTAGGCGTCTCCCGATCCAATCGCTGTTACCATGAGTATTATTCTGTGCAGCTTGGGAGTAATTTCTGTGTGCCCCCCAGCCACTGAGATGCCTAAACTCGAAGCAGTTCGGTTTACGTCCTTCATAACCCTGTTTATCTCTGACAAGTTAGTCCCTTCTGGAAAGAGCGCGACAATGTTCAAAGTGTCGGGCATTATTCCGCTAGTTGCCACATCATTGGCACTCACGTTCACAGCATGCCACCCGATTCGCTCTACTGCCCCGGTTATGGGATCGGATGATGAAACAAGATATTTTCCCCTGGATTTTGTAATTCCAACGTCTATTCCAATGTCCGGTGGAACTACAAGATCATTTCCAACCATCGAATGTAGCATCGGTTTCAAAACATCGATTGGCAGCTTACCTTGAGGAAGCTTTTTTGCGCACAAAATCGACTGCTCTAAGGAATATCGAGAAATAACTGTTTTGGGTTTTTTGGCACGACAACTAATTATTAGCAGGGAATAGCGTAAGATTACTGAACCAGATCCGTGTCATCAGCGCAAGTGGCCGCGAGGACCATCAAAAATCTCGAAGTGGAAGATTGGGCAGTCTTGGAAGCCATCGAGAAATCGATCGGCTCTTACGAGTCCGTCCCATTGAAGGTAATAGAAAAAGAAACGAGTCTCCACCAGGATCAGATAAATTTCAGGCTAAGTCGGCTGAATTATTTTGGTTTTGTAATGCGAACAAAATTTGGCTACGTGCTAAACACTGGAGGTTTAGATGCACTTGCCCTCAACTCGTTTGTAAAACAGAACCTGATATCGGGAATGGGGTCTTCGATCGGAATGGGAAAAGAATCCGATGTTTTTGAAGTGATAAACGATTCCGGAAGAGAGTCGGTCATAAAATTCTATAGAATCGGCAGGACAAGTTTTAGGTCAACTAGAAAGAACCGTGCATATGTCGGCACCCAAGACCAGCATCAGTGGCTCGAAATAAACATAGGGGCTGCCCAGATGGAAGCTAATGGACTAAAGAAAGCGAAGAGTGCGGGGGTTACCGTCCCGGATTTTATTGCTCGAGACAGGCATGCTGTCTTGATGTCGGAGGTGGACGGTCCGATGCTGTATAGATGCACCCCCGAGGACATCAAAAAACCAAAAGCTCTTTTGAAGGAGATCCTACTGAACCTGAGGATATCATATACGAAAGCCGACATGATAAACGGAGACATTAGCGAGTTCAACATCTTGTTTGACGGTGACAAGCCTTGGATAATTGATTGGCCTCAGTTCGTTTCCAGGTCGCATGCAAACGCTGCCGAAA
The DNA here is from genome assembly GCA_027886795.1 of Nitrososphaerota archaeon. GTDB lineage: Archaea > Thermoproteota > Nitrososphaeria > Nitrososphaerales > CADDZS01 > DATLTL01. Next base: position 3,111 of record JAPCJU010000157.1, read on the forward strand.
TGTTGCACAGGGACGTCGATAATGCCATCTCATACTTCAGGAGAAAATTTGCAATAGACTTGGAGACTCAAAAGGCAGTGGATTATGTGACTGGAAAAAATTCAAGACTTGTTATTCGCTAAATCTGGAAATTGCTCGATATCTTGACGAAGAGAACATTGTTACCTCGAATTACAACTTTTCCATAATTTGCAGACGGGTTTCCTCCACTGTACTCGGTGGCGTCAACAAGGATTACATTCATGTAAGGATCGACATTACTCATTCTTCCGCGGTATTCAAGATCCATTTTCAGACGAACTGACACTTCTTTGTTAATGGCCTTTTGAAGCACGTTAAGAGGTCTTTTACCTTGTTGCGACAAACGATAATTCCGGCCTTCGTCCGCAGTTTCGATGTTAGAGATAAAAACCTATCCAGCTTACTTTTCTTACAAAGCCCGGCGGATTGCAAGACTGCTGATACTTTAAACATAGACGGAGCAAAATCTTTTTGTTAGAACAGATCGGTTCTGATTGGAAAAATCAACTTTTCAAAAGGAACAATGTGATTAGAATCTCGACCGGGTCGGTTGCGCTTGATAATTTGTTAGGCGGAGGGCTGCCTCACTCATGCGTTACGGAC
>JAPCJU010000158.1 GCA_027886795.1 Nitrososphaerota archaeon
GAAACCGATTCCAAGGGAAATATAGGGTGCTAATCCAAAAAAGTCAGACAGAACAATTGACAGTATCACGATTCCTAAATAGATTGCAGGAATTTTTGTACCTGCGGTTGTCGGAAATTCCTTTGAATTGCCAAACTTTTTCCTGAACGGTAGAAGAATTATTGTGGCCAAGATTCCTGAAATTGCAAGTGGTAACCACGTCCCAATCACAAATTGTTGAAAAGTTATCTTGGATGTGCTCCACAGCAAAATGTTTTGTGGATTGCCAAGAGGAGTCAGGGAACTCGCAATGTTTGTGAATGTAATCTCTGCAATCAAGAGCGGGGCAATATCGACCTTGAATTGCTTGGCATATTTGATAATCACGGGAGTAAGGATAATGACAACTACATCGTTGAGGATGAAAGGCGAGAAAAGCGAAGTAACAATCACTACAGTGTAGAGTATTCCAATCTTCCTTTCAAATATCGCAATCACTCTTCGTAAGAACGAATATCCGTCCATTGCACGAAACTGTGCCGCTATGCCGAAGAGAAATGCCAGAGAAATGTAGGGAGATAAGTCAATCGAACTCATGGCAGGAAAGTCTTGACATACAATTCTTCGTTACATCCTTAAGAATTTGCGATTTCATCCGCAGACCTGAGTTCTGAGACCGAGCGCCATGTATGGCATTTCCGAAGGGTACCCTAGTGGGAGATCCAATCAAAATCAACATAAAAAATACGTTGCAAGCCCGACAAAAATACAGCCACCTTCTCCTTTCGTTTTTACATCGATGCAGCCAACAGATGCTGGATCATCAAGATCTATTCTATGACTGTTAGGGCAACTACTTGGATAAGACATAGCCCTCACGGATGATGATCTCGCTAGTTATCGAAAATGTATTGATTGAACAGTTCGACGAGTTGCCTTAATTTCTCTCTGTTTTCTTGCCTCGCGACTTGGACAAATTAGAAGAAGATGCAGATCGAAAAGTTGGGTTCAATCAAATCGTCTGGAGCTGTATTTCCCGCGGATCAGCCTTCCTGCTGATCAATCTTCCGCCGTCAACAACTATCGTGTTGCCGGTCATGAACGAGTTGTTGTCGCTCGCAAGGAACGCGAGTAACTTTGCCATCTCCGATGGTCTGCCCATCCTTCCGAGAAGAGATGCCGCCCTCGAATCGAGCCCCTCCGGCATTGGTTCGTCCTTGATGTAAAACGGCCCGGGCAAAACTGCAAACGCCTGAATCCCATGGCGACCTAAATCCACCGCCATGCTCCGCATCATCGAGATCAACCCGCCCTTGCACGTTGCGTACGCGAGGGATCGTTCGAGGGGAGACATCGCTTGGATTGCGCCGATGATTATTATCTTCCCCTTCTTCTTCTCTGCAATCATCCGCTTTGCAGCCCATCTCGACAGCAGAAACGGAGCCGTGAGAAGCAGACTGAGCATCCGATCCCACTCTTCCAGCTCGACGTTCAGGAGATCGTACCGGGAATTTCGAGCCGCATTGCTGATCAACACGTCGATCGAGCCAAAATTATGATCGAGCCACTTTACGAGTTCAATAACGTCCTTTCGATCTTCAAGATCCGCCCTCCGGAAAGTTATCCCCTTGAAGTTTGACTGAATTCTATGGCCCCTCTCTTCATCCCTGCCTGTGATTAGAACTCGAGCCCCGAGTTTCGCAAAAAGTTTCGCCGTAGCTTCACCGAGTCCTCTGGTCCCGCCGGTAATCACGCAGGTCTTGTTTTCCATGTTGTCAATGATTCGCTCGTCAGTCAAACTTTTTTTCACGATAATTTTCGGATTCATAGCCTTGATATATAAGAATCAAAAATGTTCGCAGGCCCTTTGAATAAGATCGACTCTGGAATTTTCGTGCATCCGTGGGACATCATGCATGAAGGCGTGGAGCAAGTTCTGGAAACCATCTCCGATCTCGGAGTGTCTCGGATCAATCTTGCAACCTCCTACCACGCGGGGCGCTACCTTCTGCCGCGCGATCCAAAGCAAAGAGTATTCCACGCCGAAGAGGGCGTCGTCTACTTCAAACCGGATCCGGGTTACTTTGTCAAATCACCTCTAAAACCGATCCGCTCGTCAAAGTTCGCTGATGTCGATGTTGTTGAATTGGTGACGAAAGAATCGAAGAAGTACAACCTCGGTGTCAACAGCTGGACCGTGACTCTGCACAACTCTAACTTTGCAAAGAGCCACCCCGAGCTTGCCGTGGTGGATGCATTCGGCGACGTCGACCAGAATTTCATCTGTCCCAACCACGAAGAGACGATCGAATACGTGAAAGGACTGGTGCAAAATCTTGCCGGTCAGTACGACCTAAACGCTATCCAGCTCGAATCTATCGGCTACCCCTGGTCCTTGAAGCACAACGATCAGCACGAGATCTTCGGGTCTCGACTGGAACCGCTTGTTTCCGAATTGATCACCACCTGCTTTTGCGAAAAGTGCACCGAGCTGATGTTAAGATCAAACTTGAAACCGGAGGAGACGAGAAAGCTCGTCGTGAAGATCGTCGACACGAGCTTGAGGATGCCGTCGAACGTGATGCACTCAGTCCCGCCGGAGGAGATCATGAGAAACGCGTACGTCCTTTCTTCAGACATCGACCTCCTCCACGAACTATTGAAATTCAAGCATGGGTGCACGAACGAGACACTTCAGGAAGTGAGGAACGCTCTAAAAGACATCCGGAGCCGGAAGATGCAACTTCGTCTTTTGGCTCAGGGAGGATCATCGATGGAATTCTCTGTTGGAAGAGGCTGCGAGGGAATAAACTTAGGCAGTGCGAGCAAGATTTTGGACGGAATCGATCTCGTGACCTACGTCAAAGAGCCGGAGAATGTGTACTATCAAGTCCTCTGGACAAAGTTCGAGATCCAGGAAGCATGCTCGCTGCACGCCTCGCTCCGAATCAATTTTCCAATCGCAACGAGCAGGGGAACACTTGAAGCTGAGATGAATGCCGCACTTGAAGCCGGTGCAACAGGTTTGGAGTTTTACAACTACGGCTGGACCAACAAGAAAGGATTGGAGTGGTTGAAGAAAAGCTTGAGCAACGTCGCAAATTCCTAGCGAACGATCGAACCACCTTTCACAACGTGAACTGGCACGATTATTTCATCAGCTTTTTCGCTCTTCCTGTAACAATCAGTGAGAACCTTGGTTTTGCGTTGCAGCTTGAGCGCCACAACGTCAGCTTGAGCGCCCGATTTGAGGGTACCAAATTCTTCACTTCTCCCCAAGACCGACGCGGGTTTGGAAGTCACGGCTTCAATCACCTTCTCAAAACTCATACCAAGGTGCAAAAATTTGGCCATGGTGGTCGGTAGATCGTAGACCGGGCCGTTCACATTACCGACCCACAAATCAGTACTGATCGTGTCCGGCTCGAGACCTTCCTTCAGAGCGAGCCGTGAAACATCCCATGAGAAACTTCCCTTTCCGTGACCGACATCTAGAACAACCCCACGCTTTGCAGCAGAGAAAACTTCCGGATGGATAGTCTTGCAATCTTCAGTAATTCCGTCATGCCTCTTGGTGATGTGATGGACTGCGTAGTGAAAGATATGCGTTGCAACATCACCCTTTTTCAGATACTTGAGCGAGGTTGGAACATAGCGGCTTTCAGCCATGACTATGCAGCCTAGCTCATCGGCAGTTTCTCTTGCAAGCTTCAAAAGATCCAGTCCGTGGTGCGCCCATTTAA
>JAPCJU010000159.1 GCA_027886795.1 Nitrososphaerota archaeon
GATCAATCACAGCTGACGATTAATGGGCTCGGTGAAAGGGCCGGAAATGCTTCGCTCGAAGAATTTGTAATGGCAGCGACCAGGCTATACAATTTTGAAACTGGAATCAAGACCAAGCTGCTTTACTCAACTTCGCGCATTGTTGCCAGAACGACGGGAGTGTTTGTCCAGCCGAACAAGGCAATAATTGGAGAAAATGCGTTCGGGCATGAATCGGGAATCCACACTCACGGAGTGTTGAACCTTCCGGCTACTTACGAGCCGATGGAGCCCGAGCTCGTCGGAGCGACCAGGAGGATCCAAGCTGGAAAACATGCGGGTTCACACGGCGTCGCCGCGCAACTCAAGTCACTTGGCATTGAAGCCTCGCGAGAGGAAATTAAGAGGATTCTCGATAAAGTAAAGGCGCTTGGTGACTTGGGAAAAACCGTCACAGATGTCGATCTGGACAGAATAGCACGGGAAGTAATTGGGCTGGAGCGAAGCAACGCCTTCTTGAAAGTTACTGATCTCGCGGTAATCACCGGGATCAATACTGTGCCGACTGCTTCAGTTCGTCTCATGATCGGTAATGATCAAACCATGACCGTCGCCGAGACCGGTACCGGCCCCGTTGACGCAGTCCTGAAGGCAATCCAAAGAGTCACCGATCGATTCACCAAAGTTAGGTTACGAGAATACAAACTGGAAGCGATTACCGGCGGGACGAATGCTGAAGCAGAAGTCCTGATCAAGATAGAGGATGAAGAAGGTCACATCAGCTCGGCGTCATCTGTCGGCACGGACATTGTCATGACCAGTGTAGATGCCATGATAAGCGGAATAAATGAGGTAATGCTTAGAAAGTCGAGAGCCTCCCAAAAACCCGAAATAACAACGCCCTAAACAATCTAATGGATTGCCAAAAAAATGTCAAGAGCTTACAGGGTCTCGTACATCGAGGGAGACGGGATCGGCCCAGAGATTTTTGCCTCAGCGCGGGCAGTCCTGGATGTTCTGAGTGATTCCTTCAAGATTAGCTTTGAATTTGTTGCAACTCCTGCCGGGGACAAGGCCTTGAAAGATTTTGGAGCGGCTCTGCCAAAACAGAGCTACGCCGCAATCAGAGAATCAGATCTATGCCTTAAAGCTCCTGTGGGAGAAACGGCCAAGGAGACCATACTTTTCCTGAGGCAGGAACTCGATCTTTACGCGAACATCAGGCCTGCTAAGAATTACCCGTACATCGAGAGCAAGTTCAGCGACGTCGATCTCGTCATCGTCCGGGAAAATACTGAAGACCTTTACGTGGGCAGGGAGTTCGAGGAGATGAATGGAAAGAAGGCCATCGCGCTCAAAGTCGTGACGGAAGCGGCAAGCAAGAGAATAGCGAGGACCGCGTTCGAGATAGCTCTTTCTCGCCATGAGACTAGGTCGTCTTCCGGGTCGCAGAGTGAACCTTCGGTGGTGTGCGTTCAAAAATCGAACGTGCTGCCGATGACGGACGGGTTATTTCTGAGATCCTGCGATTCAGTTTCAAAGAGTTTTCCTTCCGTCAAATATTCTTCAATGTACGTGGACACTGCCGCGATGAATCTCGTGCGGAGTCCGGAAGCATTTGACGTCATCGTAACTTCGAACATGTACGGAGACATTCTTTCCGACGAGGCATCGCAAGTTGTCGGCGGGTTGGGTGTCGCGTCGTCTGCAAATTACGGGGACGATTTTGCGGTGTTTGAGCCGGTCCACGGATGTGCGCCAGATATTGCGGGGAAAGGGATCGCAAACCCTCTGTCGATGCTTTTTACAACAAAGATGATGCTAGAGTGGCTCGGAGCAAAAAGACAGGACCCGAGTTGCCTTGCAGCTTCAAAGTCTCTGGAATCTGCAATATCGGCCGTGACTCGATCAGGTATGAAGACACCTGACATTGGCGGAAATTCAAGCACGGAGATAGTGACGAGGGCGATTTGTGCGGAAATCAGGAGACAGACAGGTCGAGCGCTGGATGACGGTCGTTTCGAAATTATGAAGGAGGATGTGCTTCTAAAATGGTAGTCGAATTGGAATTGGAAGAAAATAGAAAGCCAGAGATCCAGAAAACGGAGTTTGTTTGGATGAATGGGAAGACGATCGGATGGGAAGACGCCACCATCCCAATAATGACGCACGCCCTGCATTACGGCACGGGAGTCTTTGAAGGGATCCGAGGATACGGCTCCGGTTCAAACCTGTTGATTTTCAGGCTGAGGGATCATTTCGAGAGGCTAATCAATTCAGCCAAAGTTTGCGACATCGAAACGAAATATTCGGCTGAAGAACTTATGGAGGCGTGCCTTTCCCTGATACGCTCAAACGATCTGAGGGAGGATTGTTACATCCGTCCGATTATTTTTGTTGGATTTTCCGGAATCAACTTGGGCTTTATCGACTATCCGACTGAAAGTGCCATAGTTGTTTTTCCGTTCAAACATTATTTCTCGAAGCCTGGGCTTGACGTTTGTATATCTTCGTGGACAAGGCTCTTCGATCCGGTCACCCCGCCTCTTGCGAAAATCTGCGGGAATTACGTGAACTCTGTTTTTGCAAAGAGGGAAGCTGCCAAGAACGGCTACGACGAAGCTCTGATGCTCAATACGTCGGGAAAGATCTCGGAAGGAACAGGTGAAAACATCTTCGTGATAAAGAAGGGCCGAATGTGTACTCCACCCATGGGCGCCTCTATCCTGGACGGCATCACCAGAAATACCATCATGGAACTCGCGAAGGAATTTCAGATAGAAATAATTGAAAGGGACGTCGCGAGATCGGAACTATACACCGCGGACGAAGTCTTTCTCACCGGAACGGCTGCCGGAATAGCTCCCGTTATCACGGTCGATCGAAGAGTGGTTGGAGACGGCAAGGTCGGACCCTTAACAAAGAGCTTGCTTGAAGGTTATTCTGAAATCGTGATGGGAAAGCTGACGCTTGGTCACGATGACTGGGTAACTAAAGTCTACTAGAAAAAAAACTTGGAATGATCAGACATGATGACAAATTTAGGGCAGGTAGTAAGTCAAGCCGAGGCACTGTACGACAAAGACGTTACGACCTCGGACGTGCAGAAAAATGAAATTATCGCAGTGCTGGGTTACGGAATCCAGGGCAGGGCTCAAGCCAGCAATCTTAGCGATTCTGGCTTCAAGGTAGTAGTAGGACTCCGAAAGGGAGGCAAATCCTGGGATCTCGCAAAGTCGGACGGGCACAAGGTTCTAGAAGTTACGGAAGCCGCCAGTGCCGCCGATATCATTCACATCTTAGTTCCGGACATGGTTCAGGGCGATGTCTTCAGGGAAATAGAACCGTTCGTCACGAAGGGAAAAGCTCTCGGTTTTTCTCACGGCGCGTCAATTCACTGGGGATGGGTTAAACCGCCGGCGGATGTCGACGTCTTCATGGTTGCACCCAAGGCACCAGGTCAGAGAGTCAGGGAAGTTTACCTTCAGGGCTTCGGGACGCCTTCTGTCGTCGCAGTGCACCAAGATGCAACCGGTCGAGCATGGCAGAGGACTCTAGAATTTGCAAAGGGGATCGGAAGCACTAGGGCGGGGGTAATCAAGACCACGTTCAAGGAAGAGACCGAATCGGACTGGTTCGGCGAGCAGGTGGACCTATGCGGAGGAGCCGAC
>JAPCJU010000016.1 GCA_027886795.1 Nitrososphaerota archaeon
AATTGTCCTCGGTTATGCTGAAGCTCAGGCAAAATCTGTACTAGACGCCGTTTCAAAGAAAGGCTACAAAGTGGAATAGGGGCCAGATCAAGCCGGGAAAATCCTCCCTCGCTTGCAATCCCTTTATCTTTGTTCTTTTATCGGTGCAGTCGCGGCTACTTTGGAAAGATAGGCAAAGGACTGGACATGGCGCAGTATGTTTAGTGAAAGATTTACCGCCTTATCTTATGCGATAAGGACGTCCCCGGTCTATGTCGCAGTATTCCTCATGCGATTTTCTTTTGCTTTTACAGTTGTAGCACTTCAATACATAGTGCCCATACCTTACCAACGAGGAGTCGTCGCTTCCGCCTATCCAATCATGGAGATGTTCACAGGTCTACTCTTTGGAATCCTGGCGGATAAAATTGGTAGGAAGTGGATCATCGTCGGCGCGTTGCTGTTTTCCTCCTTTGTCACGTATTCGTTCACGCTCACAAATTCATTCATTTTGTTGGTGTTGATTCACGGCCTCCAGGGAATTTGTGCGGCCGCCATAATCACGAGTACACTAGCTTCTCTGGCAGATATTGCAAAGCCGGAGTCTCGTGGTAGGGAGATGGGATTGTATGATTTTTGCACCGTAGGGGGATACGGGCTTGGTTTTGTCTTCAGCCTCTTGCTGATAGGAGGGCAAGTTTCGCGAGCACTTATGCCGTTTTACGTAGGGGCTGCGATCGCACTTATAGGAGGAGTCGTTTCGGCGTTACTTCTGAAAGATCAGAAAGTAGTAACAGGACCGAGCTTCTCGATCTTAGCAAACATCCGGCAAATCCTCGCTAACAGAAAGTCCCTAACTCTCGCCGCTACTTGGTTCGTGGTTACGACTCTGATAGGAGTAGGCTTGACCTACACGCGAGAACTTTTCTCCACGATTTTGTCGGGGAAAACTCTGGGGCTTCTCGCAGGAAGTTCACCTTCGGGTCAACCGACTAAAATCGGACTGCTCGTGGCCGTACTTCTGATCTTCGGTATTCTGTTGCTCGGTTTCAGTCAAACAAGCTTGGGAGGTCTTTCGGACAAATTCGGGAGAGCTAGACTTGTTCTGATCGGTCAGGTCTCGATTTTGGGTTTGCTGGTTATCCTGGTTTTGTTGTTCGAGTTCAACCTGAACAGGTATGTGGCGATTCCATTCATAGTTCTTTTCGGGACAGGTCTTCTGGCGTTTACCCCAGCTGGACTAGCCGAACTCGCAGATATTGCGCCTGCCTCTGCAAGGGGATCCACAATGGGCCTCTATTCAATCACCGTCGGAGCAGGAACTGTTTTCGCTCCGTTAGCTGGGGGTGCCCTAATTTCCATCTATGGAAGAGCCACGGGTTTCTCGATTATTTTTTCTGTCGGGATCTTAATAATGGTCGTCGTCCTCGCCGCGAGACTGAGAAGAACCTAACTATTTTGGGAAAAATTATCTGATATGAGTGCTCTGAGAAACCCCGGGAACTCTTCATCGCTGAACTCGATGACGGAGTACATTTCGTTTTCAGATGCAGTCCTCGCTGCTAGCAGATGATAGCACTCTGGTATCAATCCACCCAAGACCCGAAAATGAAAGTCGTTGCAAGAGCAGTAAGGTCGATGGTTTTCGAGTCCAGGGTCGATGAAAAAATCTCGGTCTCGCCCCACAACTGTCCACACAGTAATTCCGCTTGGAAGAAATCGATGGAGTTTGACCGCCTGACTTTCAACCACTTTGCGAGCCCGATCCGCCCTGTTTGACCGAACCGCGGCGCCTTTCGCTACTGGTTGTTTCTCTCCCAATCTCTATCTGTTCTTACTTTGGAGAGGTTACAATCATTAAAGTTTGATTGTCCGAATGCCCACCTCTCACTCGGTACAACAATTTAGATCTAAAGTTGATTATCGGCAGGTTAGAACAGGAAGAAAGATAGTTTGAAGCTAAGAACTCTTTTCGAGAAAAGAGCTGTTTCTCTCGAGCCAGAATCTGCGAATGAGGAGAAATTAGGTCGCTTTATCGCAATATCCGATCTTCACATCGGTTTCGAAGAAAAATTCAAAGCTTCAGGAATTAACATCAAATCCAATGTTGACTTTATGGAAGCTGAGATTGAGGAAATAGTTAGGACTACTCATTCCGAGAATTTGGTTATCGCTGGCGACGTAAAGTCCGGTACCGAAAGGATCTTCCAGTCAGAATGGGAGAACGTACCGAGATTTCTCTCCCGCCTCGCAAAGGTCTGCCAGGTCTCCATTGTTCCTGGAAATCACGATGGAGGGATTTCCAACTTACTTCCCGAGTCGGTGATTTTGGGAGACATCAATGGGATTCTTATTTCTGACACCTTGGTACTCCATGGACACACCAGGCCCCTTGTCAAGTACAGCCAATGCAGAAGAATATTGATGGGTCATGTGCATCCGGTGTTCCAAAAGAGAGGAAGCCCTTTATCCGGAAAGCCGGTGTGGGCATTCTTGAAGGTTAGGAGGAAATCAATTTTCAGGGAGATCGTTGAAGTAGAGGAAGACGCCACGATCGAAGTTGTAGTTATTCCATCGTTTAACCTGGATCTTGCCGCGACCGGTTACGCTTTCGAGGCGGCGCAACAAGAGAGAAGATTATCTCCTATCGTGAAGGAATTACGATCTGCTGAAGAAGCAATCGTTACAACTCTAAGCGGCGAGGTCATAGGAGATCAGTCAATATTGCCTAACATTCTTTGAAGCTTTTTAACGATTGAATCCGATTCGTTCTCCAACTTTAAGATAGAACAGAAATTCGGAAACTTTCAGGTCATTGGAAATTGCTCTTACCACCAGTTCAAGAAATTAAGAAGCGAAGAATAGCCCTTGGAGTAAGTCAGAAAAAGTTAGCAAACAGTGTGGGAGCGAGCCAATCTCTCATTGCCAAGATTGAAAGCAACCGGGTTAATCCATCGTATGAAGTCGTTAAGAAGATCTTCGAATACCTCGATCGACTGGAACAGCCAAAAGCGGGCCTAGCGAAAGATGTCGAGAAGCGAGATCTCGTATGGGTGAAAAAGGGAGAGCGAGTCAGAGAAGCGGCCGAGAAGATGCGGCAGCACGGCTTCTCCCAGCTTCCAGTTCGGGATGACAGCGAAGACATCTGCGTTGGCAGCATTTCTGAACGACAAATCGTTCAGGGGATTCTAAAAGAGTCAGATCCTAAACAGTTCTACGAAAAACCGGTATCAGAGATCATGCAGGAGCAATTTCCAGTAGTTGACGAAGGTCTGGCAGTTACGGCCGTGGCACTTCTACTGCAACATTCTCAGGCTGTACTAACCGCAAGGAGAGGCAAGATAGTTGGAATCATAACCCCAAGCGACCTGCTTTCAATGAATGCCGGTGTAATTGCGCCGAGGAAAAAGAACCAACAATTCACAGAAAAAGTTCAAGAAATTGCCCCGGCAGGGTCTTTTATCAGAGAATAAGAAAATAAAATAATTCGGGCCCTAAGCATAGGGCCCGCGAGAATCACTTAGAGCGTTTTGAGTTTATTCGTCCATTCCGCCCATGCCACCCATACCGCCCATTCCTCCCATACCTCCACCGCCTCCTCCTGGTGGCATTGGTGGAGTCTTCATTTTACTGGAGGCTATGACATCGTCGATACGGAGTATCATATTCGCTGCTTCAGTTGCCGATTTGATGATCTGTTGCTTGACTGCTTCTGGTTCGAAGACTTCCTCAGCTTCTAGGTCACCGACCTTACCGGCGAGGACATTTACGCCGAACCATTTCTTGCCTTGGCCATGTTTTGATCTCAACTCTACTTGAGTGTCGATTGGATCCATTCCCGCGTTTTCTGCTAAGGTCAGCGGGATCGATTCGAGAGCATCCGCATATTTTTGCACAGCAAGTTGCTCACGACCGGAAAGCGAGTTTGCCCATTCCCTAAGCTGATATGATAATTCAGCTTCTGGAGCTCCTCCGCCAACTACAATCGCTGGGTGCTCGATGACATCTTTGACTACCATCAGGGCATCGTGCATGCTTCTCTCAGCCTCGTCAGTTACTCGCTGAGTCGCTCCTCTTACTAGAATGGTCATGGATTTCGGATTCTTTGCTCCCTCGACGAATACCCACTTGTCGTCCTCTACCTTCCGTTCCTCCACGAGTTGGGCCTTTCCAAGGTCCTTCTCCGTGAGGTCGTCTAGATTTGTGACAACCCGTCCACCAGTGGCTTTCCCTAGCTTTGTCATGTCAGATTCCTTGACCCTCCGGACAGCGAGGACATTTGCCTTTGCCAAATAGTGTTGAGCAATGTCATCAATTCCCTTTTGGCAAATTACGACATTTGCGCCGCTGTCAACCACCTTCGATACCATCGTCTTCAGCATTGAATTCTCCTCGTCCAAGAATTGCTTTATCTGAGAAGGATCGCTGATGTTGATCTTTGCGTCGAACTCTGTCTTTTCAATCTCGAGTGGAGAGTTGATTAGAGCAATCTTTGCATTTTCGATCTTCTTGGGCATTCCGGCGTGGACAACTTCTTTGTCCAGGACAACACCCTTGATCAATTCAGTTTGTCGCAGGCTGCTGCCCGGCTTCTTTTCTACCTTCACGTCATCAATATCGATTCTGTATTCTTCTCCGACCTTTTCTGCAACAGCGAGCATCGCATCGGCGCACAATGCCGCCAGCATATCAGACTCTTTGTTGATTAATTTGGAAGCCATTGAAGTTTTCGCAACTTTGACAAGCCACTTTCGATCGGTAGGTTGCACTTGAATTGCAAGCTTGTCCAGAATCTGAAGAGCTTTGTTCGAAGCCTTTCTGTAGCCGTCAACAACTATAGTGGGATGCACGTTCTCCTTTATCAGATCCTCTGCATTTTCCAGCAACGCACCGGCAAGAACAACGGCCGATGTAGTTCCGTCCCCGACCTCGTTGTCCGTTGTCTTCGAGATCTCGACGATCATCTTCGCCGCAGGATGCTGAACATCGATCTCTTTGAGAATCGTCGCACCGTCGTTTGTTATTGTAACGTCACCTAGAGTGTCTACAAGCATCTTGTCCATTCCTCTCGGCCCCAGGCTGCTCTTCACAATCTCCGCGATCAGTTTCGCAGCGAAAATATTGTTTCTTTGCGCGTCTCGTCCTTTATTTTCGGAAGTCCCCTCTTTCAGAATTAGAACGGGAGTTCCACCTTGTCCTTGACTCATAGCAATTACCTCTTGGATACTAACCTATTGACACTAACCGAATGCGAAAGATATTTAAAATTATCGTGAAGTACCTATTTCCGTTGACCGACAGGGATAGTAGGCCAGTAGCGGCAGGCGTCGATAATATAGACGTCTTGCTTGATGTTTTAGGCAACGAAACAAGGAGAAGAATCCTCCGATTTCTTGCCGATGAACCAAGGTATTTCATACAATTGTCGAAGGATTTGGGGGTATCGCAGCAGGCCGTCCTAAAGCATCTTGAAATCTTGGAGAGGTATGGTTTTGTCTCTTCATACGAAGGCGAAAGCGACTTTGCCGCGCCGAAAAGGAAGTATTTTGAATTGAACAGATCTTGCATGTTGGCAATCGGAATTACGAGAGACGCCGTCGAGTTTGTTTTTCATGACATTCCCCAAGAGGGACTGGAGTCCTTCAAGCGAAGTGAACTGAAGGGAGTGCAAAGGGGTCTAACCGCCTTAGAGCAAGAAACTGAACACTCCAAAATTGTGAGCCTCAGCGATGGCCTACTGAAAGAGATCAATCAAAAGCTAGCCGATTTGGCTGCCGTTGAAATATCCTTGCTTCGATTAAGACAAAGAATAACAAGAACCGCCCACAAGGCAATTAGGGAAGCCTTCGATGAAGAATTGCAGAGGCAGATTCTGTATTCCACCATCGGCGAAGAAAAGCGGCCTGATGTGAATCAATTGTCCGAAATGCTGGATGCAAGAGAACGCGAGATTAACGAAGCTATCATAGTGCTTAAGCAGCGTCTACAAGGCACTGTAATCTTTTAGCTCGAAAGCAAGATTGACTTAATCCTAGCGTCGCTAGCTCGATCGTCTTCTCTTTTTTGACCTTCATAGCACAAGGCAAATTAAGGCGCAAATCGCAATTATGGTTTAGAACAAAAGAATGCCCGTGGTAAGCTCTGGAGATTGGGAATGCCCAAAATGTCACAGTCATAATGTAGGGCTTGCAAAAGCTACGAAGAAGTCTGCAAAAATGATCTGCAACGATTGTGGTTTCAAGGGTTCGCCCATGAAATTTTGATTAGATGCGGGAGGTTTCTCGCAATTTTTTCGGTTAAGACTAAACGTTCCAGTACTTTCTTTTTCAAAGCGGGCAACTTTCCAAACTTCTCTTCTAGCTACTGACTAGTACGCTGACCCAAAAACTGATAAGCAATCTCAACGTTTCTGATCTATCTTAGGAGAGTTTTCGGAAAAGTTTGAGCGACAGACGGAGAAGCCAGCGCGGAAGTTTTTACGGCGATAAGCGTCCGTCTGGGTACGAACCGAGGAGGAGTAGACGAGATGAGGAGTCTGCGCGTAGATTGGAATCAGGCGGCAAACCAGTCGAAGCTGGAAAGGAGTACAAGGTTCGAGTAATTGATCGTAGCGAACGCGGAGAAGGAGTCGCTAGGATAGAGGGGTTCATAGTTTTCATCCGCGGTGCAAAGCCGGGAGAAGAAGTTAAGGTTCGAATTACGAATGTGGGCGCAAGGGCCGCCACAGGTGAAATTGTCCCCGAGACTGCAACCGTCACCCCGGCAGTGCAGCCAACCGAAACGCAATAATCATGCAAAATTATCGACTGATCCTTTGGGGATGAAAAATTCCCTAAAGAAAGTCAACTAGGCTAGGTTCCTTCTTATCTTTGGTCGGTTTCGCAAGATTTGACACTCGCACTCCAATTCTCCTTACCATCAAATCGCCATGGCTGGAATTTCCATCAGCGAAAAAGGACTCAAAAAGACTTGAAGCCACATGGACTATTTCAGCTTTCGAGTCCGTTGAATTTTCTATTTTTCTCGTGCGGGTTTTTGTCTTCAGTTCAGCTGTGATTGCAATTATGCCGATGGACCCGGCAAGCATGTTATATTCAAGCAACTTTTTTGACAAATCCGCAGCAAGGGGCTCTAGGACGTCTTGAAAATCGAATATGTTAGAATCGCGTTTCAAAGTAACTATCCTGCTAAATTGTTCAACTCCCCTTTCTTGGACAGGGTTATCGTCAACCCCCATTGCGGCATCCCGCAATTGTGGCCCCAATTTTTCTCCGAAATGTTCGGAGAGAACTCGGATGTCCGCTTGTGCAAGCTGAACAACTGTGCCGATCCCGAGCTCGTGGAGTTTTTCCACCGTCTTAGGTCCAATGCCAAATAACTTCCCGATTTCTAGCTTATTCAAAAAGGGCTGAACTTCACCGGGCACAACAAGAGTCAACCCGTCTGGTTTCTTTGAGTCAGCTGCCATTTTCGACACAAGTTTGTTGGGGCCGATTCCGACAGAACAAGTCAGTTTTTCGCGCTCAAGAATTTCCGCCCTAATTTTCTTGCCCAATTCATAGGCTCTGGAAAAATCTCCCTCCGTTTCATTTGAAACATCGAGATATGCCTCGTCAATACTCGATTGCTCAAACGCCGGAGATTTTGACCTCAGAATATCCATAACATTGCTTGAAATGGAATCATAGTAGTCGGTGTCCATCGGCAAGAAAACTGCGTCAGGATACCTTGCTAGTGTCTTCTTTGCTAGAGCTATTGGCATTCCAGATCTTACGCCTAAACGCCGCGCAACATAGTTTGAAGTGCTGACCGCCCCGCTGATTTCAGTTCGTCCTGAGAATACACAGACAACAACGGGCTTTCCCTTGATAGAAGGATTTCGAACCTCCTCGCTCTGGGCGTAGAAATAATCTAGATCCACACAGATTACTACTCGGTTCGATCCGATGCTCAAACGAGGATCGCCATTCGAGAAATTGTTATCATCGCGATCAGGGATGTCGGTTTCTTTACGTTAGAACTAAGTAGAAAGCTAAAATCGACATTTCAGTAAGACTTGGACATCGATTCCTTTCTTTTCTCGAGATTGCTTAAAGAGATCTCGAGTATAGCTCTTAGATGCCTTGCGTCCGTGTAAGACAAAATAGAAATTTTCTCGGAGGAGAAAACTTGCTCGATATATGATTTGAATTCGTTTGTTTTTCCCTTTGAAAAAACCCACAAGTTCCCTTTTGACAAGACTGAAAGGCATGCAAGTACTTCGAAGATTTGCCAGTAATCCAACTGCTTGTTGGATTCAGGAAGCTCTGAATCGGATAGCACGATGCAGCCCGCATCACTCCTGTTAATCAAATCAAGAGATGTCGAAAGGTCTTTGGTGTTCTGCACAGCTGGCGACGCATTGATCAACGTTTTGTACCCAAACTTAGCGACGGTATCGAGCAATGCGTATTTTTCTTCATCTCTGACGAGAGTCCCGAATGACACAAACATATTCACCAGAGGATGACAGATATCGGTATCGCAGGTAGGCTGAAGGCAGACGGGACAGTGGTCGTCATATTTTCTAAACACAACAACGGCAAGATCAAGCCTCAAAAGCTCTGATATCGAGAGGGTCCAGGCGAAAATCGCAGAAAGTTTCGACGTTATTTGATCGGGAGATTCTCTTTTCCGATTGAGCATGGCAAGATCGCCTACGTCCTTCATCATGGCAACCAGGGCACTCATCGGGGTTAATCGAATATTTTCATTTCTGTAAACCCTCGATATCAAGTTCTGCCACTCTCTGAGAGTCCTTGGTTGCGAGAATTCTCCAAGTGACGGCCCGACGATTTGGTTTTTCGACCCACTGGGTCGAGGAGCGTTTTGTCCTCCGTATTTCTGCCACGTCAGTTCGGAGAGGTCTATGTTGAGTTTGTAGGCGAGAGAACATATCCAAGAAAATACGTCGGCGAGACCGGGTCCGATCTCTTCACTGTTCTGCAATTCCATGGGATTGACAAGTTCGGCAACTTCTTCAACGAGCCGCGATATCATGTACTCCGTAGTATGCTTGTCGTGCCTTTTCCCATAAATCCGTCCAAATTTCGTAATCCATTCATCAAGCGATAGATTTTCGAAATTTTCGCTCTGGTATGCGTCCAAAAATGGTCATCGCCGGCGGGCAAGTTTTTTGCGATCAAAGGTAACAAAAGTTCGATAAATTTTACAAATATTTCGCGGTTAGAATTATAGAGGTGATTTGATTACCGTGGAATCTAAGGATTTTCGCGTCCGAATTCTTCCTTTCCTTCCTCTTCATCAGCTTCAACGGTTTCTGCATCTCTGTCTAGGGACTTTGCTTCTGCTTGTTGTCTCCTCTTTAGATTAATATCGGACGAAGATCCTTGTCTGGCTTCTGTTTTGCTCCGATCAGTCTTTTTTACTTTGTTTGTCATTTGGTACAATACTTTCTTGCGCTTTCGGGTATATATCCATCGTATTTCTGAGGACTCTCCATAGGCATCAGAAGATTTTTTTTCAAAAGGTGCAAGGGGGGATCATAACCCTAATTTACAGGTAAAAATGGTCCCAAGCAATCTTAGATGTAACGGTTTCTTGCCTAGAAAATCCGGTCCCAAATATTGCTATTTGATCCGAAAAGTGGATTGTACCAACGGCTGTACACATGTGTGAAGCGCAAATTTTGTACGTATGTGATATGCTCCGACCTTCCGATTCGGGATTCCGCGTTCAGATACTGAGAGAAGTCTTCGAGCGCAAATGATGGCATTCTTTAACAATGGGAACACAACTCGGAGTGAGATATGTTGGTAAGAAAACTCCCCCTGGGGAGTATCATTCATAACCCATAACACCCACTGAGTTCATCCGTTATGAGCAATGAGGAGAGAAAGGGAGCTACGAAGATGTTGTTGAAGGGAAAGAATGCCATAATTTACGGAGCCGCAGGAGGAGTCGGTAGTGCTGTGGCTAAGGCATTTTCTAGAGAGGGGGCGACCGTCTTTCTCGCTGGACGCACTTTGAGTTCGCTAGAAAAAGTTGCCTCCGAGATCTCTAGGACTGGTGGAGAAGTCGAAGTTGCGAAAGTGGACGCACTGTCTCCAAAATTGGTAGAGGAACATCTCCAGAAAGTGGTTGAAAAAGTCGGAAAACTTGACGTATCTTTCAATCTGATTTCGGCAGATGTTGGGATGGGAAACTCCCTGACCCAACTCACGGAGGAACAATTCACGAATTTTGCCTTTACAGTGGCAAGGGCTAACTTCGTCACTGCGACAGCGGCTGCGCGGCAAATGGAAAAACAGGGTGGCGGTGTTATTTTGTGTCTGACAGCAATAAATGCGCGAATACCAAGACCGGACACGGGCGGATTCTCGGTAGCGGGCGCGGCAATCGAAGCCCTTTGCAGGCAGCTAGCACTCGAAGTGGGGGCCAGAGGCGTCCGAGTCGTTTGCCTACGCACTGGAGGCACGCCGGATAATCCCGTTCTTCAGGAGGTTTTCTCTGAACTAGCTAAAGTCGGCAGAACTACAAAAGAGGCAATTGAGAAATCATTGGGAGAAGAGACGGCGCTGAGGAGACTCCCACTGCTTACCGAAGTTGCGAACGCTTCGGTCCTACTGGCGTCTGACTATGCCAGTGCCATAACTGCAACTGCGGTTGATGCGAGCTGCGGCGACATCGTAGACTAGGATAAATAAAATAATCCCGACTAGCTTGGCATCAGAGTCCGCTGAATCTGGCAGGAAGGTTGAATTTACCCTCCTAGTATTCGACCAAAAATGAAAGCGCTCGGGTCCGATGAAGTAGGGCAGTATTATTTCCTTTGCCCTAAAAATGCGAGGGGTGGGATTCGAACCCACGTACCCCTAAGGGACGGGATCTCTTATGGAGGAGCCGGTCGCAACGTTTGTGCCCTCGATTAGACAAAAGAGGGGATCTTAAGTATCGCGCAAGTCCTACTGCTTGCCCCGCGCATTTGGCCAGGCTCTGCTACCCTCGCGAGTTTGCATTTTTTTGAATACTGATCGACTTCAAAAGGAAATCGATATCGCAAGAGATTGAGCCTCATTTTTGAAAGCTGGAGTCAGCCAGTCGTCGGGTCAATTTCATTCTCTCTGCTTTGGAGAATTTTGTCAATCAACAAGACTGTTTTTCTGATATTGCGAAGAGGAACTATAGGATCATATCCAACTACGGGTTGTGTTTTTGAGAACTCAGATAGAGGATGTCGATCGGAGTACTTCTTGTTGATGACAAGCAGTTCGACTAGAGCTGCGGTATCAAGTTTCTCAATTTCAGTTTTCCATCCGTGATAATATCTTCCTTTGTCATCGACCAGTGTTATCTTTTCATCCCCAGTGCTTTCTTGATTTATCTGGGCCCAGAACTGTTTGGTTTCGACATCGTAACTTATCTGCTTTGTATCGATTTTCTTTTGGTAGCTGTCAATTGCGGACTTTACCTGACTGGACGTCAAGCTAAATTCCTTGCCTACTTCTTCAGTACTCATTATCTCAGAAAGGTAAAAACAAGCTTCTTCCACATAATCGTCTTCCATAGGGGATAAACGAGACTTGTTGTTGGAGGCCCGTATTAAGTTCACTATATTGGCGATGCTGGAGTCTAAAGGTATGGAATTTCCGACTCGTAGAATCAAACACAAATTCTGCCAATGTCAATAGTAAATGTGCCCTAAATTGGTATGAAATCCGAGAAAAGTCCAGAACGGAACGAAATTCTCCGATCCTAGAGATCTGGTCATCTAATCGTACTTTGATATTGTATTATGTCAGAAACTCCTTTAGTACCCGAAAATTGACCATGATTCCTGAGAGTCACGGATTTCTCGGACAGAATCGTGGTAGCTGATAGAAGGTGAGCACCGGCAAATTTGAGTAGAATATACTTTTCCGTTTTCGGATCTGGACTAGGACACGCGGCTCGAATTTCCGAAATATCAGATAGGCTATGGAAGCCGGGGGACGAATATCGCTATTCCAGTTTCGAGGAGGGACTGGATTATCTAAGATCTCAGGGAAAATATCCGACAAAAAGTCCAGCTATAGATTTGAAGTGGAATTCGGATGGTGGTTTTTCATCCCAAGATTCATTCTTGGGATTCCCAAGGGCGATAATCAAGTTCTTCAGACAGCTCGCATTCGAAGCCGATATTCTTACGAGGTTTAATCCAAAGGTTGTCGTTTCGGATTCTAGACTATCTCCGATTTTTGCTTCGAAGGCGAAATCGATACCTATTATCACGCTCTTGAATCAATTCAAAGTTTTGTTTCCTTCAAGATTCCGAAGAAATCCGCTCTCAAATTTCTACGAAAGGATCGAGGGCAATGTTTTGGGATTATTCTGGTCGCTAAGCGACGAAGTCTTAATGTCTGATCTCCC
>JAPCJU010000160.1 GCA_027886795.1 Nitrososphaerota archaeon
CTTTGAAGATTGCTCTGCTGCCCGCAAGAAGTCTCTGGATCTTTCTGGTAGCGGCATCAGGATCCTGTCGAATTGCCCACGATTAGTTTCTGCAAACTCCCTAGCGTCTGCAAGGATCGGGTTTACTTTTCCCTTGAGCCGCTTGTTTAACTTTAGAGATTCCTTTGACAATCTCACTGCGTCAGGATTCTTATCGACACTTTCGATCTCGCAAGTGGTTGTTTTTGCAATAACGAAAGAAAAGGTTCCCACTCCCGCAAACATGTTGAAGATATGTTCTCCTTCTTTGACCAAAGCGCGAATCCTAAGCCTTTCTGTAGAAAGCCGCGGAGAAAAAAATACTGAACGAACATCGACCTTGAGCGAAATTCCGCTCTCCTTGTAAATCGTCTCGTAATTGTCTTCACCAGCGATCAGCCGGACACTCCTGGTTCGATATTCCCCCTCGACATCAGAATTCTGCTTCAGAACAGTTTTTACATTTCTAACATTGTCCAGGATTTCTTCCCCAATCATCTTTTCTTTCGAGGATAGTTCGTCGGGGATTTTTATTATCGCAATGCTTCCGATGACATCGAACGACGATGATAGCCAATTGATTTCCTCCTCGGAAAGCTTACCGCGGAGTACGCTTTTCAGCATCGGCAATTAATTGTCGCACACAGGATTACTCAGCGATCGGCTTTTCAATTTCCGCAGCGGCGGGCATCTTGCCCAAGTAGTAGTACTTTCCATCCTCCTTTTGCATCCGATCCAGTTTGCTTTCTGGTTTGTTCACCCTCGGGCGGCCGGTATTGATATCGCGCCTGTACGTGATACCGAGTTCCTTCAGGAATGCGTTCATCCCATCGGTCTTGCCAAGCGGTTTGCTTGCGCGGCCCCTTCGTCCGGGCTCGCCAGAAAAGATCATCAGAGAATCTGCAACAATGTCCACGAGCTGAATGTCATGATCAATGACAAAGGCAGTCTTACCCATTGATCTGACAAACCTTTGAATTGCTTTCGCAAGAACGATCCGGTCCTCCACGTCAATGAATGCAGATGGTTCGTCGAAACCGTAAATTTGCGCATCTTGTAATAGCGTCGCAACGATTGCAACTTTTTGGAGTTCTCCGCCGCTGAGGTTTTTCAACTGCTTTTCATAAAGTTTCGACAGGCTTAACGGCGTTATCAATTGAGTCTGGATCAAACCGCTGTCAACGTTCTTGTTTATCGAACGGAAATACGAAATCACATTATCCTCTATTTCGCTGGATAGATACTGTGGTTTGTACGCGACTTTGGAAAGTGCACTAACATGTCCACTTGATGGGCCCTCGATTCCAGCAAGGACCTTGAGAAAGGTCGTCTTTCCCAACGCATTGGCTCCCAGGATTCCTATCACCTGACCCATCTTGATTTCCGCCGGCTCAACCGTAAGTTCGAAATTTTCGTATTTCTTCACGAGCCGGTCGTAGCTGCAAATCACAGGAGTCTCGGTTTCATTTTCGATCGGAGAATAGATATCAAATCGAACCGGCTGATCCCGGAACCGAACGTTTTCGACAGTGAGATAACCTTCAAGCAGTTCATTAATTCCTGTTCTTGCAGATTGAATCGATGATACGATTCCATAAACTCCAGCTTCCCCGTAAAGGATGTGAACGTAGTCGCTTAGATAATCTAAGAACGACAAGTCGTGTTCTACAAGTATCACGCCAGCTTTCTTCGAAAGTTCCGAGATCATCTTCGAAACCTTCATCCTCTGGAAGACGTCATTGTAGCTAGAGGGTTCATCGAAAAGATACAAGTCCGCGTCCTTCAAGCATGCAACCGCCACCGCCGTGCGTTGGAGCTCTCCACCGCTGAGCTCCGAGACATTCCGGTCCAGACTTTCTTTCAGCGATAGCGAGTCAGCGATTTCCGAGATATCTCTGGACGACCCGGCGGTCTTTTCCAAGAGTCCGCGGACGCTGCCCGACCAGACTTTGGGAATCAAGTAAACTGCTTGCGGCTTTATCGACACCCTCAAGGTCCCGTTTGCAATTGACTCAAAATGACTTCTGAGTTCGGTACCCTGAAATTCGTCGATGATGCGTTCCCAAGGCGGAGGATTTTCGTAATCCCCAAGATTGGGTTTCAAAGATCCCGATAACACGTTGAGAGCTGTGGATTTTCCGACTCCATTTTTTCCGACCAGGCCCACTATCGAGTTTTTCTTTGGAATTGGCAGTTTGTAAAGGCGGAAAGTATTCACCCCGTACTGATGGATTTTTTCCTTGCCCAATTCGGAGGCGAGATTCAAAATCGTTATGGCTTCAAACGGACATTTCTTCACGCAGATGCCGCATCCCGTGCACAATTCTTCGCTGATTACCGCTAAGGCGTTCTGCCCTAGAACTATGCAATCGCTTCCAGTCTTGTTCACTGGACAAAACGTTATGCATTCTAAATTGCATTTTCTGGAATGACAGCTATCCTTGTCCAGGACAGCAACTCGATGGGACAATTTCATTACCTTCGAAGAAAAAATTCCTTGCTTAAGAATTTCATAAATGTTCAGATCACATATATTAGGATTACATGATTTTTATTTCCATGAATTCTAAAAACATTTCAGACTTGCAGCAAATGATTAACAATGATCAAATCTAATCTGGATTTCCCCTCCGGCTCCCGATACAACGGCTTAGATCCGGTATGTGAAAGACAGAAATATCAGACGCGGAATGAATAGAATATCTGGAGCAGGCGTGTGGTTTGAGTCAGCAGGGCGTCACGCTGAAAGTACTTGAAGCTTACACTAGAGATGTTGGTCGAGGAGTTGCGAGGATCGATTATGATGCGATGGATGCTCTTGACGCCTCAACTGGCGACATTATAGAGATCAAAGGCAAGAGACGAACCGTCGCAAAATGCTTGCCGCTTTATCCTTCTGACGAAGGAAGAGGAGTCATCAGAATCGACGGACTCATTAGAAACAATTCTGGCGTAGCGATAGGCGACACGGTTACAATAAAGAAAATCAAAGCTCCTCCAGCTGAAAAAGTAGTGGTGGCTCCTTTGGAAGCTATCCCTCCAATTGATGAAAGATATCTTGCGGATGCGCTCGAGAGCGTCCCGGTCACGAAGGGTGACAACATAATGATCCCATATTTTGGAGGCCGATTGACCTTCCAAGTCTTGGGAGTGAGCCCGATGGCCGATGCGGTCCTGATCACTCAGAGGACAATCTTTGCGATCTCAGAAAAAGGCGAAACACTCAGGGGAGTTCCTCAAGTCACCTACGAGGATATCGGAGGTCTGAAAGACGAAATCCAAAAAGTTCGAGAAATGATTGAACTTCCGCTGAGGCATCCTGAGATTTTTGAAAAATTAGGCGTTGAAGCCCCGAAGGGAGTGTTGCTATACGGTCCGCCCGGAACGGGTAAGACTTTGCTCGCAAAGGCTGTCGCTAATGAAAGTAGCGCACATTTCATCAGTATTTCCGGCCCTGAAATAATGAGCAAGTTCTATGGAGAAAGTGAGGCGCGACTGAGAGAAATTTTCAAAGAAGCAAGAGAGAAGGCTCCCACGATCGTATTCATAGATGAAATCGACAGCATTGCCCCAAAAAGAGAAGAGGTTACGGGCGAAGTTGAAAGGAGAGTCGTTTCACAATTA
>JAPCJU010000161.1 GCA_027886795.1 Nitrososphaerota archaeon
GGAATGTTGAAGGAAGCAATGATCTACGGAAATCCGGATCAAATACGATCGCAGGTAGAAGAGTTCAGAGCTGCCGGGATAGAATATCTGATTATGAGTTTTAGCGGACCAAGCGAGCTTAAAGCTATAACTCTATTCGGCGAGAAAGTTCTTCCGAACTTTTAGAAAACGGAAAGATGGAGTTTGAGTGCTTCATTGAAGTTCTTTCTAGCCTCTTCAAGAGTCTCGCCCACCGTGTAAACTCCCAACGCCGAAGAACTTATGGCGTAAGACCCGTCCCTCTCTTTGATGATTTTAGTTTGAATATCTTTGAGCTTTATGTACAACAAGAGAAGTAAATTGGTGGATGAACTCATAAACATCCCTTTTTTGTCCAAACTATCATGAGTTTGAATTGGGCAATTCTTAGTAACTAAATCGTCTTTTAGCGGTGGTAGAATTCGCTGAAATTCTGGTTTGTCTTTTATTCGCCAAATCTAGCGCGACTACTCCAAACGTAAGGAAAATCACTGTTAGGAGCGGAATCCACTCGTAAGAATAGATAGAAATCGTGTTCAGGAAAATGCTGTCGTAAAACTGCTGCCACAAATTGGCGTAAAGAAAGGTTGGTACGTAAATTACTGCAAATGAAAGAAAAGTGCTAAGAGTCAACTGTCGCAAATTCTTCAATTTCAATCCTAGATACACCATCAGTGGCAGGGCAAGTATACTCATTCTTGGATCAAACGAGCTCAGCACGAAGGCAAGCCCTGAAAACTTGGATTTCTTCAACAGAAGATAGAATGAAAGCACAAGAAAAAGAGTCTGTAGCACCCGCGCCTGACCCTGTTCCCATAATCTCCAGTAGCTCCAGCTCCAAAGCGTAAAATTTGACAATGGAAAGACTAGCGGCTGAAGTAGAACGAACAGTAGCGCGACCGAAAGGAACGCCGCGGTACGTTTGTCCATTACCCTCTTTGGTGAAAATAGCAGAAAGATTTCGTACAGCAAGTAAGCTATCAAAGGAAGAAGCAAGAACTGGAGCAGATCGAAAAAGCGAAGCGCGTTTTGATAGGAAAAAAGCAATGTAAGCGGGACGATGAAGATGGGGAGAAAAAATGGCGAGTAGCGGTAGTTTTGTGGGTTGGGAAGAATTGGCGTATCACCTGAAACATTTCCCAGAATGTAAACTTGGCTCGGATTGTACAGGAATCTGTGTGCTCCTTCATAGTATGCGGAGAAATCTCTGGCAACTGTAATGCAACCACCTGCTTGGCAGTATGGTTGCGTCCCTGTCGTTTCAGGGAGCGCAGAAAGCAAGGTCAGTCCATTTAGAAAGATAAGCGCGGTAGCGAGGACGATGAAATAAATTTTCCAAGATCGGGATTTCGCGATTCTTTTAACGTTAGAGGACAATGTAATCCTGACCGGAAAAACCGTTGCGTTAGCCCATGCTTAGGTTTCCTGATTGGGCGAAAGCCGCTTGTGCAGTTTTTCGAAAAAGTAGTAGTAATCTTCGGCCTCGAATTCCTGCCGCATCCCCATGACAAACGGCTCAAGGGCCTGCCACGCTTGCTGGGTTGCAAACATATCGTCTATCAACTCCTGCTTGACGTATCCCTTTTCCACCAGAAGACCGATCGACTCGAAGAGAGACGCTACTTGAAGAAACGCGAGCTGCCTTTCCTCTGGCAGTTTCTGGAAATCCGCGTAGGAGGAGAGCTTGGCCCTAATGACGGTTAGCCACGAATTTTGAAATTCGAGACTGTTTGCAAAATCGTAAATGTCGGTCACTAGATCAACGGTCGATAGCTCGTAGTTTTGTTTCAACTGCTCGGTTGAAAGTCGGGCCTGCTCCGCCGAAGAGTTTGCCTGCCTTATCGACGCCTCGATAATTTTTTTGTCGTCCCTCAGCTGGAATACGACGAAAACGGCACCCAGAACAATGGCAACGGAACTCAGGAGCTGTGCGTCAGAGCTAATGCTGTCCAAAATACTAAGGGGAAGTTGAACTGGGGGGATCATGGTGACTTCGATTCTCGCTCTTATTAATTGGTTTAGCGCCTAAAATTTCACTCACTCAAATAGTTTCGCTATTTCTCCTAGACTTGAAAACTCATAATTCGGTCTGAACTCGTAAAATCCTTCGTCAAATAGTGGCTGCTTTGTTCGATTGATCCACCCTGCCAAGAACCCGAACGATTTTGCACCCGCGACGTCCCAGGTGTTTCCTGAGACGTACAACACTTTTTCCTTTTCAAAAATCTCAAGCTCACTTTGTCCCTGCTGGTATGCTTTGTGACTCGGCTTGTACGCTTTAGCTCCTTCGACGCTTATCACCTCCTCCGAAAGCAGTGAAAGACCCGCGTGTTCAATGAGTTTGTCGAGCATCGACTGAGTCCCGTTACTCAAGACCGCGACCCTCAGATCCAATTCGTCGAGATCGTTGAGCGCACCGACCACGTCCTTGAAGGGTTTTAGGCTCTGAAACTTTGAAAACAAATTCTCTACTACGGGATCTGTTCGCTTTATTCCCGTCTCCTTGAGTGCAAACTCGATCGCATTTCTTGTGAGAGTTTCGAAATCGGCATATTTTCCCAGGATGGTTCTCGTCATCGCGAACTCTAACTGTTTTTGTCTGACTATTCTTGCAATTTCCTTGCCCTTGCCACGATGAACCTTCTCGGCATCCCGTGCAAACGATTCAAGATCAAACAAAGTTCCATATGCATCAAAAACAATAGCTTCGACTTTGGGTGAATCCATTTGCTTTCCGACTTCAGTTATCTGGGCACTTTTCTTTTGCATTATTGAAAAGTTCTGCAATCTGCCATCGGTAAAAGTCTTAGGGAAAGTCGTTCACCCTCGATTAGCACTTTATTCGTTTGATGATGGGTGTTACACAACAGTTAGGGCCGACCAAAAAATCAAAAAGCTGATCACACGAAACTCTAGCCCGATCTTTGTCTGCGAAACATCGAAGAGGAAAACGTGTCCCTTAGTGAGATGCTATAACTAAATTGATAATTTCGGGAACGGAGTTATTCGAGACCAATGCCAGCCGTTAGCAAACTCTTTCTGATAGCGCGCCTTTTCTTTTCAAATTCTTCAATTGCCCAGTTCTCAACTTTCATGTGGTTCGTGATAGTTTCGCCGAGGACAAGCCAGCTCTCAAAATCTGCAATTCGGAGCTTCCACGATTCCTCCGGTTCTCCTTTTCGCCGCCTGATGTATCTCTCAATGATCGGGATCTCGTCCCTGGAGACCCCTCCTCGATTTTTCAGCTCCTCACTCAATTTGAGATAGAACTTAGGAACCCTCTCCCTGATTTTGAAGTGTGCTATCTCGTGGAGTAGCGTCAAAAACAACATTTCGTTTTTCTCCAACTTCATTTTCCGGTATTTTGGTCCAATTCGATACGCGTAGCTCAACCCAAGTGCGATTGCGTCCGCGTTGACATCCTGCTTTGGAGAAAGCTCTATGACATTTCTTTCAATGTCCGATTGACCGCCAGCACCTCGAGGCAGGGTCTTGTCCAGTCTTACCCTCACTCCCGGCAAATACGATCCGGCGAACTCGTTCAAGATCTTCAAAATACGATCTAACATTTTTCTGATTCCACTACAGAGATTCTACGATAAC
>JAPCJU010000162.1 GCA_027886795.1 Nitrososphaerota archaeon
CTAATAACAATGTCTCTGAAGGTTTGATTCTTGTCTTGTATCAGAGTTCCTATTCGGAGACCGATTCTCAAATTCTTCCTGATGTCATGGATTTCTGATTGGTTCCTGACCTCCACAGAAGAAAGAGCGCGACAAGAGTCGGGATCGCACAAAAAGAGGGAACGATGAAAGGAAGAGTGAGTGAATTTCCCGCGACTGCCCCGGCAATCACCGGACCTGCAAGGCTTCCCATTCCGATCGACGTTTCGAAGATCCCAGCGCCGGCTCCCATTTTTTCCTTGCTCGTCTCCGCAAGCAGTGCAACCATTCCGACGTAGTAGACCAACGAATAGGCAAAACCAACGAGACCGAAAGAAAGAAAGTAAATCAAGCCGGAGGTGCTGTGAAGAACCATCAATAGCGAGGACAGCACCAAGAGAAAAAGTAAAGCAAAGATGTTCCTCGATCTGATTTTTCTATCAAGGAGGAAATTGCTTACCCAAACATTCGAGGTGAGCAGGTAGCCAAAAAATCTGGCGGCGCCGAATGTCAAGGAGATCGCCCCGATAACTACGATCGTAAGGCCTTGCGAGCGCGCGTAGGGGGAGAAAAACGACGCGATCGTGCTGAAGGTCAGTGCGCATAAGGCTAATGAGACCACGTAGAACAGAGGACTGACTTTTTTCAAGCCAGTTCCATTCGGATTATCCGGCATATTGCTTTCAACAATAGCGCTTTCTACACTTTCAGAGATCCGAGTCTCTCGAATTGCAGTTTCCTTTTCACCGCTAATAGAGTTCCCAATTTTTCTTGATCGTCTAAACTTCGAATAAGGAATGAGATTCAGCGAAAAAGCTAGAAGTAAAAATACTGCATTGAATATGAACACCTGCCGAATGGAGAATATCACTACAACGAACGAACCTACGAGTGGTCCTAGGGCCGCTGCGAAAGACCATGACAGATTGAAGACTGCCAGCGCCCTTTTCGGATCCACCTGTGTATCGTGGCTGACCGCAGAATCGATTGATGGCCAAAACGCAGCCCAGCCGAGCCCCTCGGCAAGCCTCAGTACTATCAGGTCGATCGGGTTCTCCGATAAGGAATACAATATGGAGACTGTTGCGAGCAAAGCGAGCGAAAGGATTATGAAAAATTTCCTGGCCTGCCCTCTGTCCGAAAATCTTCCCATTACGAACGGCATGAACGAATAGACGACGTAGGAGGCACCCCCTATCAGACCGATCTCGAAGACACTCGCTCCCAGATTAACCGCTAGTAGAGACAAGAACAGGGTAAAAATTGGCTGGACAAAATTTGCAAGAGCGGCTGAGGAAATGAGTTTGAGAAAATTTATGTCGAGTAAGACTGCCCGCTCAGCGGAAATTGAATCCCTTTTATCCAATCTGATTTCCCCCGAGTTGTTGAACGAGCTCTAAAAGAATTGGCTAAACACATTTCGCAGGTTCCTTGCAAGGTATTAACCAAGGCTATCTCATCCAAATTTTTGTGGTAATTGCGGGTCGGAGATAGACGGATCGGCATTCGGAAAGATGATTTAGCTTTGGCCCATTTAAAAGTGCAAATCAATATGATGCCCGGTTCAGAAATCTTGCATGTAGTTGCAAGATCCTTTTGATTATCGCTCGTCGAACTAATTGTGATTAACTTGCACGAGGTTCAGGTTTTGAACGGGATAACTCGGGATCTTTTTGGACGCAAGATGCAGAGCATCGACAAGTCCTGAAACCTTCGAAGCGTCGATAGAGAATTCTCGGCAAATCTCTTCGACGATTGTATCTTCAATGGATTTTGCCCCCGCCCCGAATATTTCGTAAATACAACTTACAAACTCTTCAGGTCTTTCTAATATTTCAGAAGGGGCCAGGCCCGTCTTCTTTTCAAAATTCCGGACGAGTAGACGTCCAACCATACCTCCATACCTTTCGAATGCCAGAGAAAGAGAAACCAGAATCTTGGTTTTGAGATTATCATACATTGGAAATAGTAAACCCCAACTCTCTAACAATGGAAACTGGGAGTATTCAAGCAATTACGGCGCTTGTGCAGACAATATTACTCCGAGATCTAGCATTCTGGCAATGGGGCGCCTCTCCACGATCTCCTAAAGTTCATTCTTCGAAAGGACTTGCAGTAGCAACTTAAAGTCCCGCGCGTTCAACAAAAAAAGAAAGGACAGGCTTCTTAGTCGAATGCGAAGCGCTGCCCCGATTCCTCAAACTCTCTCGTTCGATAGACCTCATAAAGTCCAGAAGGCAAATCGAGAGTTGCATGTTGCGGATGGGTCATCTGGCTGGCTTCATCCAGCAGGAGAAGCGTTAACCCATCACTTTGCCTATAATGTCCACGGATACTGTGATTATGCCCAGTTTCTCCTGAAATCACCAGTTCTTGCTTTTCTGAACTGCTGAGCTCCCGCTTCAAGCTCCCATCAATTTCAGTTTCCCTTACTAAGACATCCCCTTGACGGTATACTTTTCTTGCCTCTCTATTCATTTGATTTATTCCTCTTTTTTTCTTGCGAATCAGGATTCTTTCACCAGCTCGTCCCTCTCTCCCATGGCAAAGATCCATTCTTCGCAAGCGTCAATTGTTTCAAACTCGTAGCGAGGAGGTAGCCTGGAAAGGAAGAGCTGGCGTGTGGAATCCCTGCCTATCAGATAAACCGAGGAAATTCTGTACCCTTTTCCCTGCGGTTTCGTTGATTCTATTTCACGAAAGCGAATGATCCGGGGTGGATGCATCGTTCTGTGCTCGGCAATAATGACTTTGAAAGTTACGCCGCCGTCCCGCCTTCTCAGTCCCTGTTGAACTACTAGCTTATGCCGATTCTTTTCAGGCCAGTAAAATAACACGCCGCTACTTCTATCGAGGTCGAGATCGAGGTGATTGCGGTCAGCAACAAGCTCGCCCCGGGGTCCGGGACGAAGAACTAAATCATACAATAAACTCGAAAGATGAATTTCGAGCTCCTTGATAAGACTTGAAGCTGATGCCTCAAGATATTCCCCCTTCGCTCCGATATCAATCTTAGAAGCCATTCCCTTTGTCTCAGACAGGGAGAGAATATTCTCCACTACCTTGTCTTCGTAAGCTAGCGCCGACTTGAAGGCAAAGACGACAATGTCATAAATTTCTGAAGTATCAGCCAATTCGAGAAACGATTCTGATGCATATGAAAGCGTCCAGGCTGCAAGTAGGTTTTCATTACTGGATTCAAACTTTTTGGCAATCCGATCAATTCTCTTAATTTTCCCCAGGGATTGAACTATACCGATCAAAGGATAGATCAGAATAGCAAATTGGAGATAAAGACCCGTTGGCGAATTTAGTTTGGCAAGTGGCCGGTCTAGCCTTGACTATTCCTCGATTAAGCTTTTACATGAACGAAAGGAATTTTTCAGGGAGCAGGATTTATTTTACGGCTGTGATTAACGAACTAAACTTATGAAAGCGATCGTATCCAAACCGATGGGCCCGGCCGTGACGCCAGACGACCAACGACGATGTATTTAGGGCATAAACAGGTATCTTCATGTCTTTACGGCAGAGTACCCTCCATCCACCGGTATCACGGCACCAGTGACAAAAGAACTTGCATCCGACAGTAG
>JAPCJU010000163.1 GCA_027886795.1 Nitrososphaerota archaeon
GTACGGTCTCTCAAAATTACGAACCTGAGGTTTGCGAGCTCTTTGACGTTCTCGACCCAGCCGGCAACTACGACTTCTTTGCCCTTGTTTGAAAGCAATTCATTTACGTAATGAGTTCTAATCATTTAGAAAATCACGCCTCGGACCTTAATTCGGTCGAGAGTCAGCAAGTCGCAGTAATAGATTTGTTTACTGCTTTTCGAATTCGACCATGAGTTCCATCTCTCTGGTCTCCTTCAAGATCCGCGTAATCATTTCTGTGTCATGCGGGAACCTATCTGTCTTCTTTCCCGGGATCACGACTTTAGTTAATTTACTGCCGTCAGGTAACCAAACGGTGTTTACGTTTGCGACCCTGATCGGGAAAAACAAGTCCTCAAGCTCCCTCTTCTCCGTGGTATCAGCTTCGGTCAGCCACACCTTGCCGCCCAACACTGTTTGAAGGCTCTTTTGCAAAGTATTATCTCGTCTCATGGGAGCAAGGCTGCCAGGTTCCACGACCAACACATAGTCGCCATCAACCTGAACCGCCTTCGTAAGACTCAGTTTAGCTATCTCGGAGGACTTTTCGGCGGCTTTCGTGAGTTTGATTGAAACATCAACGTCCGTTTTGCTGAGTTGTCCCGACCTAAGCCGTGCATCACATTTTGGGCACAAAACGCCCATGCGTGCGTCGAATGAACAGATCGGGGTTTTCAAATTTTAAGCACTAGATAAAACGGTAATGTTAACTTAAAACTGTTTTTGGTGGGGTTTGTAATTTTCGTGCGCCTCTTCAAATTGAGACTGCAAATTAAGCAACTCGGAAGTTCAGTGGATTCCATTCTTCTAAATGCAATGCCCAGCTCGATTTTCAATCGAATTGAGTGCGACTAGAATTTCACTGCCGCATTGATTTGCTTATCAAAACTGGAATTTGGGAGGGAAGTTCAGCCACCGGTACTCCGGAAGCTTCAAGAGCTTTAATCTTTCCCCCTGCCGAGCCCGAGCCCATCGAAATTATGGCCCCTGCGTGGCCCATCCTCTTTCCCGGAGGAGCCTGCCTCCCTGCGATGAAAGAAACGATCGGCTTTTTTACGCCGACTTGCCTGATCCTCAAAGCGAGCCTTTCCTCCGCGTCTCCCCCAATTTCACCAATTACTACAAGAGCTTTGGTTTCAGGATCTCCCTCAAACATTTCTATTATCTCGACAGTATCTCTTCCGACTATTGGGTCACCTCCGACTCCTACTGCGGTTGATTGACCGAGACCTGCCTTCGTCAAGACCCAAGCAATCTCGTAAGTTAGTGTACCGCTCCGTGAAACAATTCCAACATTTCCTTTGGAAAAGATCTGTCCGGGCATTATTCCGAGTTTGCAATCGCCCGGAGAAATGACTCCCGGACAGTTGGGCCCGATGATCGTCACACCCTTGTTCCTGGCGTAGTTGACAAACTCCAACGAGTCGTGAACCGGGACGTGTTCTGTTATGTCCACGATCAATTTCATGCCGGAATCCAGGGCCTCGTAAACTGCATCGGCATTGTAGGGGGCCGGCACGAAAATGATGCTCGAGTTGATTTCAGGATGCTCGGATACTGCCTGCTTGACAGTGTTGTAGATCGGAACGCCTCCAATGTTGCTACCCGATTTGCCCGGTGTAACTCCAGCAACCACGTTCGTTCCGTACTTCAGCATCGCGAGAGTATGAGAACTCCCTTCTCTACCGGTTGCTCCCTGCACTAGCACTTTGGTGGACTTGTCTACTAGAATCGTCATCCCAACACCAGCTTTTAGTTTCTAGAATAAGCAGACTTTACAACCGCCTCTGCTGCGGTCTCCATCGAATCAAGGTACCAGATTCCGTTTTCAGATAAAATTTTTCTCCCTTCTTCCTCATTCGTTCCGACCATCCTAACGGTAATCGGGATTTTCAGCTGGGATTCTTTCAATGCTCTAACAAGTCCATTTGCAACATCGTCGCACTTTGTGATTCCGCCAAGGATGTTGACGAACAGGGCCTTCAAGCTCTTTTGTTCAAGACATATCTTTACTGCACGGTAAACACTCTCGACACTGGATCCTCCTCCCATATCGAGAAAGTTGGCGGGTTTACCGCCGAAATGGGCGACTACATCTATCGTAGCCATAACGAGGCCGGCGCCATTTCCGATTATCCCGATGTCTCCGTCAAGTTGGACAAATGCAAGGTCAGCTGCGTGGGCCTCCATTTCAAGTGGTGAAAGCTCTTCGTCGACCTGGTAGTACTCCCTGTGTCTAAAAACCGCGTTGTCGTCAAGAGTTATCCTCGAATCCAACGCAACCAGAGAACCATCAAATCTAACGGCAAGGGGATTAGACTCTGCAAGATCCGCGTCAACGGAATTGAAAATCTCAAAAATCTTTAGGCAAATAGACGTGAAATCGTTCGCAGACTTGTCGCTCAATCCTATCGAATACGCGGCTTCCCTGGCCTCGTAAGGATGGAGACCAACCATGGGATCAATATTTTTGCGATAAATCTTCTCGGGCTCTGTCTTGGCAAGCACTTCAAGATCAACTCCGCCTTCAGAGCTCGCGATCAATGTCACGGCTCTCATTGCTCTGTCGATTGTGAATCCAATGTAAAGTTCCTTTTCCGGCTTGATCGCTTCTACCACAAGAACCGAGGTGACCTTGATTCCCTTGATTGTAGCTCCGATCATATCTTGCGCAATAGAGAGAGCTTCGTCTGGCGACGACGCATGCTTTACGCCTCCGGCTTTTCCCCTCCCCGCAACCAGAATTTGGGCCTTCACAACGACTGGTTTTGCAATATCGGCCGCGGCCTTTCTGACCTCGTCCGCATTTCTACAGAGATAACCGCGAGGAACAGGAATATTGTACTTTTCGAAAAGCTCTCTCGCCTGCCATTCATGAATTTTCAATCGACATCATCTTTGAGACAAAAAAGGATGGGATTCATTTTCTAATTTATCCATAAAAGCTAATTGAGATCATCCGCAAAACAGAATGCGGGCCCTGCATTGAATTTCCTATCAGTTTTTTTACGCCCACTCAAATTTCCATTGAATTTCATCGCGCAGCGCTAAAGGTTAAATGGGCATAACGAAAGAAGTACATTTACCTAACCTGAGCAGTGAAAGCCGAAAAATGCCGATTACAGATGCAGTCAAAAAACAAATCGCTCAAAAGCGACGATTATTCTTCAAGATATGCCTCGTTTGTGGAGCGAAAAATTCGATTTCTGCGACGAGATGCAGAAAGTGTAAACATGAGGCCTTGAGGCTCAAAAACAGAGCTCTGGGTGTCAAGAAGTAAACTCTCGACTTTCTGACAGCCTTCAGAATTCATCAATACAATTAAAACCGCAGATTTCACGCTGGATTCGAGTCTGGGGCGTGTGGTCCAGCTGGTCTAAGACACCGCTCTCACACAGTTATCGAAGATCGTGGATCGGGAATCGGTGGTTCAAATCCGCCCACGCCCACTCATTCCTAAATACCGCTCAATCTCAAACTTAAGTCAAAAGTGTAGACAGAGAAAATGAGTACGCGCCCTAAAAACAGTCGGGAAGAATTAGGCAAAGAAATTGTAGAGTCAAGCAATTTCCTGAAACCCA
>JAPCJU010000164.1 GCA_027886795.1 Nitrososphaerota archaeon
AGGCGATGAGCTATTTCGCTACGGGAGAAAATCCAAAGAAACTTGGATCTGCTCATTCGAATTTGGCTCCCTACCAGGCGTTTGCCGGGGGTGACGGTGAATTTTTTGTCATCGCCATAGGAAATGATAATTTGTGGAATGATTTTTGCGTCGCTGTTGGGAAAACAGAGTGGTCTAGAAATCCAAAGTTTATCACGAATCCAGACCGAGTTAGGAACAAGCAGGAACTTGTCCTGCTCCTAGAAACCTTGTTCAAAGAAAAACCGGCCAATCATTGGATAAATGCTGCAAGGATCGCGGGAGTTCCTGTTGGACCCATCTCTAAGATTTCGGATGTGTTTTCTGATCCTCAGGTTATCGCAAGGGAAATGATTACAGAAATTGATAATCCAAGAACAGGGAAGAAATTGAGGCAACTGGGAACTCCCGTAAAGTTTTCAAAGGCAAAAACATCTTTGCGGCTACCGCCGCCGGCGCAAGGAGAAAACTCGGTTGAAATATTGAAGGAGCTCGGTTATTCCAAAAATCAGATCCATTCGCTCGTGCGGAATGGAGTTGTGAAGGTTTTTGAAAAAGAACGTTAATCGTGAGGAAAAATTCCCAGATGGAATTTGAATAATAATTGATTCTCGACTAGAATCAAGGCCTATTCTCAACCTAGTCTCTTAGGAAATATTAAATCAGTTTAGACCTGTTTTGACGATTTACTCGTGTTTGAGGCATCACTTGCGCTTGAGTCTAATCTGAGGGCGTGAATCAAAGATCTCCTACGAAATAACAAACCTCAGCAGTGCAGCCAGAAGAAAGGCAACAGAACTATCATCATACATGCCGATACCTGTTCAAAGGTCGAAAGAGTTCTGGACGAAATGGAAGATCAGCCACATAAGGCAGCTTTCGCAGACGGGTCGTGCGACAGAAGATCTCTTCATTCCTGAATCTGAGAGAACAAACCGCGTTTTGGATCGACTCTATCTCAATCTGGACAAAGCTCACGGCATTTCGAAATTACCGGTAGAATCTGTCAGCACCGTCGTTCCGTTTGCTGCCGGTTCTGAATTACAATTATCTGCTCCATTGTACTTGGGAGACATGTCGTTTGGGGCTCTTTCTGGAATTCCCAATATCGCAATAGCGAGAGCGGCGGACGAGACCGGCATCCTTGCCGGAACTGGTGAGGGTGGACTTCAGGAAGAAGTCGCCCAATGCCAAAGGATAACGGTTCAGTGGGCTTCCGCGAGATTCGGTGTGGACATCCGGACGCTCACGGCCGGTCAGGCAGTCGTGATAAAGATAGGGCAGGGGGCAAAACCGGGGATCGGAGGGCACCTTCCAGGAGTGAAGGTCACAAAACCAATCTCCGAGACTCGAAGAATCCCTCTTGGAAGAGATGCAATCTCTCCCGCGCCGCATCATGACATTTATTCGATAGAGGATTTAGGGCAAAGAATCCTCGCGCTCAAAGAAGCGACGAAAAAACCAATCTTCGTCAAGGTCGGAGCTACTAACTACATTCCGTACATCGCGTCTGGAATAGCGAGAATGGGAGCTGCCGGAATTATCATTGATGGCGCCGGGGCAGGAACAGGAGCAGCTCCGTCGGTGATAAAGAACAACATTGGGATCCCGATTGAAATTGCGGTGGCGTCGGTTGATTCGATCCTCAGGCGAGAAGGTCTGAGGAATGGCTTCACCGTAATTGCGGCTGGAAGAGTTAGCTGCCCGGAAGATTCGATGAAGCTGATCGCGCTGGGTGCAGATATTACAAGTCTCGGAACTGCTGCGCTGCTCGCGCTCGGATGCCTCATGGTGCACAAGTGTCACCTGGGTTATTGCCCAGCAGTTTTGACTAACAAAATTACCGAAAATCAAGCGAAGGTGCTGTCGCTCGATCAATCAATCTCCTGGCTCAAGAATTTGGTTGCTGGTTGGAATGAAGAGATGAAGATGATCATGGAGCTAATGCACCTCTCTAACGTTAGAGAGATTGTTGGTAGAAGGGATTTGCTTTCTCACGACGGGTATCTAAATCCGGAGATGCATAGAATTCTGGATCTCCCTTCGTATTCATCGTCTTCGTCAAGTCTCGAAGCTTCAATCCTGCAGGATTCTAGTGAACTCTTGCCTAAGTTATCACAGAATCTCTGGCCGCCGTCTCGAATTAACATGCTGCGAGAAATGGCTGGAACGACGGGCAAATCTCCGGCTGAGGCCGAGATCTCAAGCATGGGGGCGACTTCTCCACCATTCGTTGATGACCCTTCGAGGCTAACTGATTGGATAGTTTCGGACGGGGCACAGGTGACGAGACCCAGCATCGATCCGTATAGGGAAGAGATCGAGATTTTTTCTTACCTCCCCGGAGACAAAACCAGCGGCTTTCGACTCGCCGCCCCGTTTTTCTTCACACACCTCCCGCCATCGATACCATTGACGGTAAAGCGTGTATTTGCAAGAAGTTCGATTACTCTGGGACTCCTTTTCGATGTAAACCAATCAGATGTCCAAGAATATTCTCCCTATTCAGAGAGGCTAATTTCGGCTGTAGAATCCACTGATTCAATTGAAAAGCTCGTTGCGCACGCAAGAATTCAGGGGGTCGAATCGCAGAGGTCCCTATGGCGGATTCCTTCTTGCGAGAACGCTCTTGGCTCGATTGATTCAATGTTCCAGTCCAATCTGAGAGTTTCAGCAATAATAATCGACGAGGATGATTCGAGATCAGACTTGCCCCTTGAGCTCTCCGTTTCTAAACTTGATCGATTATTGAAACAGAGGAAATTCCGTTACGACGTTTCGATACTGGCAGAATCAAACTCAATTCGAGGAGCAGATGACATATTCAAACTCCTAGCATTAGGTGCCGACAGTGTTGGTTTAGGCAGAGCAGCACTTTTCGCGATCGGATTTGAAGAGGGCGACAAGGAAATAATATTTGATCCGGCAAAATCGATTGTCCATCTGGAAAATTTTGTGTCTGCTCTCGAAAAAGAGATAAAGCTGCTAGCCGGTGCCGCGGGAGTTAGCAGTCTTTCGTCTTCATTGATTGGAAACAGAGAGCTCCTCCGTTCGATAGATTTGAGCGCGAATCTCAGACGGGAACTGGGCCTGAAACCCGCGGGAGGAGCCTAGATTTGTCTGAAGATTTCTGGCAGTACGACACATACTTCGGGCAGCCAATTAGCAAGGATGGGTGCGGAGTTTTTGGAGTTCTGAGAAAACCCGGTGCTCCATTAATTTCAAACACGGTCGCCGTTGATGGAATATCCTGCATAAAGTACAGGGGAAGTGACCTGGGGGCGGGTTACGCCTGTTTTGAATCGAATAACGATAAGCGCCTCAAAATCCAAGCGTTTGTAAATGATGAAACGATAGCTCGTCTTGTAACCGAAAAGCTGGCTGAATTACTCGGAGAGCCTGTTTCTTCTTCAATTAGAGTATTCGATGATTCAAAGGGAAAATCCAACGTTCTGACACTGGAATTCGACTATTCTTCATTAGAGGATTCAGATCTTGAAAAGAAGGTTGACCAAATAAATTCCTCGCTTCTCTC
>JAPCJU010000165.1 GCA_027886795.1 Nitrososphaerota archaeon
GGATTTATGACGCCTGTCCCAATCTTGATCTTCCGAGTATATTGGGCGATGGCCCCCAAAATCGATGGAGCCTCCCGATCGTAATAGTGCTCAGGGACAAACACAGAGTAAAAACCACATTCTTCCGCAAGCTTTGCCGCGGCTACCATTTCATCTGCCGTATTCGGACCCTGGGCGATTACATAACTCAGCCCAAGACGTTCTTTGACTTGCTCGTCCACGAAATTTTCCCTCACAAAGTAGCTGCGAGGATCATAAGCCCTAAAACAACAGCACCCAAAAAGTTCTCAAAATAAATTAGTTTAGTTAGTCTGGAGTTCAGTGGTGGAATCAGCCCTTTAATGGCCGAGATCTGTTCTGAACTCCCTTTGGTGGCCACCCCGGCAAGCGTGATTTTTGTCAGCCTGGCTATCTTTAGCCGGATTAAACCGGCGTACCAGCCAAAAACATAGAGTACTATTGCAAGCAACCCGCCCGCTAGAATGGCATTGCCCCCCGAAGTACTCAAAAACACTGACATGTCTCCTTTTGAATACTGGTACGCAAGGATAGGACCAGCAATAATCGTTATGGTGGCGGTAATTGCCGAGTTTTTGTTTTCCAGTACCGGGACTGTGGTAGCAATTTCCTCTTGAACTGTCTTTGAATTCTTTCGCAATGCAGGAACGAGAGTCATAAGTTCAAAAAAATTGCCGCCGATCCACATGACTGCAGCGAATATGTGAACCAGGGAGACGATTATTAACAACGCCAGCGAGGAATCCAAAAAAAGCGAATCGTATGAAGTCCTCGCAATATTTATGACTTACAGGGCACTTTGTTTATCCCAAGAAGAGCTCGATCATTTATGATTGCCCTAGATTATTTTTCTTACTCAATTTTTCGCGGATCTCTGCTACCATGATGCATATCATCATTTCGGGTGGCGGTGTCGCGGGGGCCGGGCTTGCCTGTACGCTTTCGAATCTTGTGGAATCGAGCGAAATTGAGATCACCGTTCTGGAGAAAGAAACCGAGGATGACATCGGATTCGTAAAGAGAGGACAGGTGCTTCGTCCCGAAGCGACCAAACTAATTTTCGAGACAAAGCTCATTGATTATTTGAAGAGAAAAAATCCGGTGTTGAAGTACTCACCAAAGGAGGAGCTCTGGCACTCCTCGTTCGGATACATGGGATCGTTTGACTATGAAAACCTAGCGAAGGGGTATCCGATGATCTACCTTCCGCACCCGCTCATCGTGGAAAGTCTTCACGAAAGAATGGCAGAGTGTGGTATTCAAGTACTATACGGAGCCGAGGCAGTTGATTTCCAGAGAGAAATTGATGGAAAAGTAAGCGTGAACTATCGTTCAAAAAAGACGAAAGGTTCTGTTTCCAGTTCAGCATCCAAGGTCAGCGGCGATCTTCTCGTGGTTGCAGACGGTGCGACTTCGAACCTCAGGGCGAGCATGAACATGGGACTCGATTTTTACGATTACAAGTCAGGATATCTCGTTGTCATCATGGACAGATTTTCTGGTTTCGAAAACGATCGCTTTCTGATAAACGCGCAAGGATTTGTACCGCTTTTTTCTCTTCCAGATGAAGCCATGCGTGCGATGATTGAGATCAATGTGGTAAACCTCAGAGAGTGGATGGCCCTATCTCCCGAAAAGATCCAAGCGAGATTGGGACAGTGGTCCCCTGAACTTTCAGGATGTCGGGTGCGTGAAATTGGCTCGTTCTATCACGTTATCCGCAGGCACGCCAAATCTTACGTGGCCGATAGGGTCGCGCTAATCGGAGATGCCGCGCATACGACCCATCCAATGCTTGGTCAGGGAATGTCCATGGTTTTCAACGACATTGCGGTGTTCTCCTCGATCATAAAATCCGATCCCACTCGGGCTGCATCCATCGAGTCCTTGAAACGGTATGAGGAAAACGCAAGACCATTTAATGAGTCGGTTTTGAATAATAGTCACGAACTGCACGAAGCAATTCTGGAAATCGGGCGATCTCCAAGTTCTATAGTAAAGCATCACGAGCTATTAGAACGAGTTGGATTCGAGATCGACCCGGGATTACATCTGGGCGAATCTACTTAAATTCCTTGAATCCGATTCCACGAAGCGTTGGAAGGTAATCCTGTAGGGAATCGATGTTCTTTCCGATTGCCTGGAATGCTCGAAAGACTCGCTCATTGTTCTCGATTATCTTATCACTGAATCGCCTTGCTTCTAGCTCATATTGTCTGAGAGCCTGATCTCTAAACGGATCATTAGCATTTGAGGAGAATACTTTTCGAGAGCACGGAGATATCATTGAACACCATCGACATTTCTTTTCCAAGCATGGGATGGGTCGTGTGAGCCACGTCCCCGACCAGAATCATGCCCTTTCTTGAGAACTCTCTTGCCTGACGGCGAATTACATGGTAGAATATCCCGTAATCTTTCTTGAGGACTCTTCTCTAGGACAGTGACCGATATACGATCTGAGAATCTTGCGAGCGAACTTGCGAGGCCAGCCCTCGCGACCCCACCACCGCAGACACCTATCTTTATCGTGGGTTTTCCTCCAAGGACTCTCCGTATATTTCTTTGCTCACATTTATATCAGAACAAGAAATTTTTACACTCGGCTTGATCCAAATAGTCCACATCAAACCGAAGACCTCCGATCGGAAAGGTAAGGAAATGATTACCTATTTTGCAATTGATAGATCAGTGGGATCAAAATATGTGGCGCTGAAATACGATATCATTCCCCCGCAAGCGAAGACCGATTCGCATGCTGAAGCTCATCCAACGGATGCGATCATCTATATGATATCCGGGGAATTAACTTTCTATGTTACCGCACCAGAAAAGAAATCCCACAAGATTCGGGCAGGCGATTTTGTCTTTGTCCCAGCTGGCGAAACACACTATGCCCAAAATTATTCCAAAACAAATTCAGCTGAAGCTATCGTATGCATTCCC
The DNA here is from genome assembly GCA_027886795.1 of Nitrososphaerota archaeon. Classification (GTDB taxonomy): domain Archaea; phylum Thermoproteota; class Nitrososphaeria; order Nitrososphaerales; family CADDZS01; genus DATLTL01. The sequence continues at coordinate 2,965 of JAPCJU010000165.1, forward strand.
GCGCCCAGTTTCACTAATTGAAGTGCGCGTCTTGTCTATTCAAAAGATAAGTATGAAATATTTTCAATAAATTCTGCAAAAGAATTCTCTCTTGCTTGTTCCACAGATAGAAATCTTTCTGGCCAGGACTCCTATAGTTTTTGCGTGCTAGAGTTCCGTGGGCTTTTCAACCGCGACGTTCTCCTGTTTCACGGGCCAAGCTGCTAGCGGCGATCGCCACGCGAAACTAGAGATTTGTATTTTTAGTCAGGGAGAAAAGAATCATGTTGCCCTAAACTAATATGATCTCGGCAAACCTAGTACATGCTCAGCTACATGGCTCAGTATCAGATTATTCGGAACAGGCGCGACAATTGTCAACCTTGCTTCTCTGAATTTTCTCTCAATGTTGTATTCCACGGCGAAACCATAACCTCCGAACGTATCCATCGCAACGTTTGCCGCCTCCCACGCCGCAGTAGATGCAAGATATTTTGCCATGTTGGCATATGCGCCGTCACGCTCACCCCTGTCAAAAAGCACAGCCGCGTGATCTCTAATAAGAGAGGCTGCTTCCAAAGAA
>JAPCJU010000166.1 GCA_027886795.1 Nitrososphaerota archaeon
CGAGTTCCTCGATTAACGGTGCCATCGACATGCAGGGGCCGCACCAGGAAGCCCAGAAATCAGTCACAAGTAGAGACTCCGACTTTATCGCTGGGAAGAAATCCGAATCTGTGAGCGATATTGGCTTTCCGAGCTCTTCGCTCAAAAAATCAGCCCGGTCAGGCTAATCAACGACGGGCATGCTGAGAGTTGAACGTATCGAAGGGATAGATCTAATCCGAGTAGTTATGATGCTCTTGAGACGCTCATTTGTTTCAGCATTTACAATCGCTATGATGTCGTAAGTTCCGTAACTTGTATGCACCTCAATCACTTCAGGAATATCTCTTATCGAGGAATAGACTTCGGGCTCTTTTCCCACATCTGCATTCACCAAAACGATTGCTCTAGGCATAGACAAGAAACCCCTCACGGGATTAGCGACTTTTGTTTGTTATGCCTGAAGATTAATTATGCTTTGTCCTCGATTAAACGCATGCAAGCGCTATTTCTCGTCAAGCTTTTGATTTCAAAACTATTATTGCTTCTGCGAAACACCCGAGGTCATTGTTTGCAATGCCGGTTTCTACGGGTTTCGAAAAGTAATCTCCTTCCTTTGAGACCCTTCGAAACATTTGCTTTAGCTTGTCGAGTTGCCTCATGTTGAGTTTCGCAACTTCCTTTTCCATCGACAGCAATGAATTGATTTCAGCCAGCCCCAGCTCTTTGATGAACTCCTGATCTTTTTGAGTTAGCGCAAAGGATTCGTCTCTTGCCATCATCAGTTATCACTGGCTGGGATACTGCTTTTGCACTTCCAGTTCAAATTTCATCGATTCAACGAGGAAGGACACTGACCGAACAACGGAGAGTCTTTTAATAAGATCTCTCTCGGTTACAAGTCCCAGAATTTGACCGGGTGCATCGGGGTTCTGTACCGCGAGACCGCCAATTCCGAAAATCATCATCCTCGAAGCTGCAATTCTAATGTCGTCTTCAGAGTCCACTTCGATAACGTCTCTCGCCATGATGTCGGAAATTTTAGTTCTGAAATCTCGGTGAAAATTTTCTCCGTTTTGGTTTTTTCCATGAGAGGCTCTGTTGATTCCTGAGAGCAGTCTTAGAACATCCTTGTTTGTCAACATGCCTAGTGGGATTGAGGTGTTGCGTGATGTTATCGGCAACCGCCTAACCCTGCTTTCGGACATTAGATGGACTGCATCAGCAATGGTAGATTCTGAATTGATTGTCGTTACGTTCCGGGTCATGATTTCTGAAACTTTGACCCCAAGAGGTTCCGAACCCGTTCCCAACAAACCAACTAGATCCCTCATCGTTATGATTCCTTGAACCAACCCCTCTTCGTCCACAACGGGGAGCGCGCCGATATTGTGATTGATCAGTTTCTTGGCCACTTCAACAAGCCCATCCCCCTTTTCAACCACGATCGGGTGAAGAGTCATTATCCTATGAAGCGGTATGTCCAGAGACTTTAGGATCTGATCCGAATCAGTCCTCGGTCCCAGAGCGAGTGAGACTGAATCGATAATATCCTGCGCGGACAAAACACCTGCCATCTTTCTCCCAGATTCCGTGATGACGGGAAGATGCCGGAAATTCCTGTTCTCCATCAATATCGCAGCGTTCAGAACACTCTCGTTCTGAGTGACGCAAACGGTCTGCCTAGTAAACAACCACCAGAGATCCGAAGCCTTTTCCGGCAATTCTCTACACTATTCCTCAATTGGAACTTCTTGCGCCGGAATCGGCATCTCTTTTTCTTCCTCGATAGTTCGAATAACGGTATACTCTGAATTCAATATTGACTCTGTATCGTATCCTGAGACTTTGAAATGGCGGAAAAAGTTTCTGATTTTCGGCTCCAATTCCATCAACGCATCGCGGTTAGAATCAATCTTTCGATATTCTATCTCCATCGGCTTTGTATACTTGCCTCTGAAAAAGAGGTTCTTCAACCGCTTGAATATTTGCGGAGGGAGTATTTCGGCTAGCTTTCTCTCCGAGGGAAAATCGAGTTTTGAAATTTTCAAAAACGTCTCTTTGGATATCGTTCCGTCAAGCTCGCATCCTCTCAAATAATTGAAAATGTCAGCTTTTTTTGGCGGTAGACCGATTTGTGTCTCATCAACTTTTCCCCTGATGTAGATGCTTCCACCAACCATTCCTGTTCCAACAAAGCTCCCCACGCTTCTTGGCTGCCCCGATAAATTGAGGATTATCACAACTCCGCCTGCCATGTATTCCCCCAAATAATCATCTGCCGTCTCTCCAACGATCAACAATGGTCTTTGATTTTTGTACTCCCTCATTTGGATTGCCGCTCGATTTCCGACAGATCCTCTTACGTAGATTTCCCCGCCCTGAAGTGCCTGACCAACCACATCTCTTGCACTACCATGAACGACGATACTTCCCGAGTGCATCGTGTCTCCAAGGTCATCGGAGACGTTTCCGAAGATCTCGAAACAACCGCCGTCGTTCAGATTTGCGAGACAATTTCCTGGAAAACCACTCAGCTCGATTTTGATTGGAGGAGAATCTTTCTTTTTCGAATACCCGATTCCGATGTATCTTTGCCCACTAAGGTTGGAAAAACTGATTTTTTCTGCGCCGCCTTCTGAAGCTTCAAGAATTCTTTCGTTAATTTCTTGGAATCCCATTCCCGTCGAATCAATCCAAGTTGAATTGCTAATGCCAGAGTTGTTTTCAGCCTTCGATCTCGCGGCATACTCTCCATCGTTCGTTGAAAGAACTTTTGATTCAATCTCTAAACTTGGAGTTCTGCTGGTTCCCGAAGCGATAAGCCCGCGCTTCATCGAAGCGATAAAAAAAGACCCAGGGTCTGGAGTCCAAACTCGCGCCTTTGGTGAGATGCCGCGAATTTGATTTTCTTCGCTTGCGACGTAGTAGCAATTTTCATCTTCTCCTAGCAGCAGAGGACGAAACTTCGATCGATCTGTTAGGGCGATTAAGTAGGTATCTTGATCATCTTCATATCCGGCAACAACGGCAAAGGGACCATCGAGTTTCGCGCCTTTGTACTTTGACAAGATACTTTGAAGTGAATCCCCACGGATTTTATCTTCAAAGGGGTTTGTGAGGACTGTAGCAGCTTCAGTGACCGAGAGACCTTCGACCCTTATCAGGTGATTCAGAAGTTTTGCGATTACTTCACTGTCTGTTCCAACGTGGCTTCTGTAACCAAGAGAGTTCAATAGTTCCATGTTTGCGCCAAAGGAACTAATGTCTCCGTTGTGGACAATCGCACAATCAAAAGATGCAAACGGGTGAGACCATATCGGAGAAGAACCGGGAGAATTGGTAGGCTGTCTAGTGTGCGCAATCCACAGATTGGCAAATTTCGAGTCAGTACGATCGATGCCATGCATCTTCGCAACGTCGAGCGGATAGCCCACTCCTTTGAAAATACTAAGGTATCTTCCATATGAGAAAATTCGCCCATCTATCCTTCTATTCGAGAGAAGCGAGGAATTTATTTGGTCAACCTTCTTTTC
>JAPCJU010000167.1 GCA_027886795.1 Nitrososphaerota archaeon
CATACAAGGTCGAGATTGAGTTCATGGATAATTTACGACCTGGTGATGTCGCGGTAACAAATACCGACGCGACGCTGCGGAACGCACCCTGGGGCGAATTGATGAGCACCGCGGCAAGAGCCAGGGGCGCAAGAGCTGCCGTGATTGACAGTTGCGTTCGTGACGTGAAGAAGATCTTTGCCATTAACTTCCCAGTGTTCGCAACTGCGATTGCACCGCTCGATTCCAATGGTCGCGGACGGGCAGTTGCTTACGACGTACCAGTTATGTGCGGCGGGGTCTTGGTGAATACCGGCGATCTGATCATGGGCGACTACGATGGAGTTGTTGTGATCCCGAGGAAGATCGAAAAAGAAGTCCTTGAGCTCGCTTTCGACAAGGCAAAAAAAGAGAACGTGACGAGGCAGGAGCTACTCGAGGGGAAGCTTCTGCGACAGGTCTACGACAAGTACGGAGTTCTCTAGTCGATCATTCTGGCGGGATTTCTTTGAACGCTAAAGTAATGTCCAGACTTCGGCGTTTGTAGTAGGCACGCATTCCCAGATACGAACCGGCTCCAATGATGAAAGCGCCAACCGTCGGAATGAGGGTAGCCCATCCAAAGGCTCCAATCGCGGCGGGATTCTGTAGAGATTCGTAAAGTAAGTATCCCATGAACAATATACTGTAAATTCCTAGGATAGATATCACTGGGATCCCTCCAACTTTCCTTTGAACGAATCCTGGCGCGGAGTTTAGAAGGGATGGTTTGCGCCACAAAGCGATTCCAGCCAGTCCATCTAGCAGAAATGCGATTATGAAAAAGAATGTGAGGTTCACCGCGCCGATGGGGGCGGGAAGGAACACATAGAAAATTAGCGCAATCCATCCGATTATTCCGCAGACAACAAGGGAAACGACGGGACTGTGCAGTCTGTCGTTCACGGATCCGAAAAATGAGGGAACACTTCTATCGAAGGACCACGCGAGAAAATGCCGCGACGAAATGAAGTAATAATTTATGATGAGCATGTATCCCCATGCGATGAAACTCAAAATGATTATCGCGTTTATTATTGGATTAGAATTGATCATCGCGACGAAAGTATTCACGTAGGGCGCCGGACCAAGAGGCCACTTGCCGGCGCTTGCTAAATAAGACGCACTCGTTATGAAGTCATTTCCTAATGCATTTTGTGCCAGCGCGGCAATTGCTGAAAAAAACGCCCCCGTGAAAAATATTGACCCGACAACAGCAACTGACATTGTCTTGCTGACTTTCCTTATCTCCCCTCCATAGTATGTGTTGAACGAGTAACCAGCTATCGCGAAGAACGAAAGAGGGAGCGAAAGCAAGGTTGGATTGAGCCAGTTTACATTCGTATTGAATCCAGCGGCGTGAGCCGTGGCCGTAATATTCTGGTACGTTCCCGCTCCGGCAAAATTATCGAAAGCAGTCTGAAACTGCGGCTGGCTGGTCGTTGCCAACACTCCGATAATCAGAAGCATCCCTATAGTGCCGACAAGAAATGCTATTTTGTTGGCCATTTTTATGAACCTGTTTCCCCCGATTGCGATCAGACCTATCAGAATTATCATGACGGTTCCGAGGGCAAAGGCCCATGATTGGGACGCCAAGCTCGATGCGAGGCTCGCAAGTCCACTATTCTTTGTTATCGCTGCAAAGGTAGCGAGAGGTGGGGATATCCCTGATACGAAAGTAATGTTGGCGATAAAACCCATGTCCAGCAAGAAAGCTACTACCAGAATAGTACTCATCCCCATTCCCAGAACGGGATGGATGAGGCGACTCAGAGGAACATAGCTTCCCCCGCCACTTCGAGGCATTACCGCTGTGATAAAGACGTAGTAAATGCCGTTAACGAGCGCAAATAGTCCTATCAGAAGTAAGGACGCAGGTATGCTGACGCCCGGAAATAAAGACCATTCACCAGCAAATATTGGAACCCAGGTCGGCCCGATCATTGCACCAATTGCAAGGATCACGGCGTCAATCATGGCAAAGTCTCTAACGAGACCCGTTGCTTGTCTAAGGAATACTGACCTTCCTTGGCTGCTCAAATTGAAAGCCCGCACGAGTCAGAATGTTATAATGGTTTCGAAAGTGCACTAAAAACTGTGCACTGTGCAGATTTTGAATTTCCAGTCTTGAGGGGAAGAAAAATTCGGCCCGTCAGTTAACTCTCACTCGACAGGCTTCTACCACGTCGGGTCTTAACTCGATTCCGAGGCCTGGACGATCGGGTATTTTCAGATTTCCATTTTCGGCGGTGAAGGGATTTTTTACTAGATCAGCCATTAGCGGGCTTTTCGTTCTTCTAAATTCCAAGAGCGTCGCACGTGGCATTGACGCCACCCATTGTAGATTAGCAGCTACGTTGATCGCTGAACTGAAACCGTGCGGAACTAACGACAAATTCCAAGTTTGCACGAGGTCTGCAATTCGCATGCCTTCGGTCAATCCCCCGGCCCTTCCGACATCGGGTTGAATAATGTCGGTCGCGTGTGTCGTAATCAAGCGCTTGAATCCAAACCTGTTGTATTCCCCTTCGCCCGTTGCAATTTTTACCGGACTGCGCTCTGTCAGCCAGATGAAACCCTCAACATCGTCTTGCGGAAGTGCCTCTTCCAGCCAGAAAATTCCATAATTTGAGAATCGTTTCGCCATTTCGAGGGCATGAGCGGGTGTCCAGTTCACGTATCTTCCCACGTCAACCATAATGTCGACATTGGGTCCAAGAGATTCGCGCAAGTACTTCACTGCTGCCTCGTCCCTCTTGGCATCAAGTCCAAACGCAGTTTCCCTCGTCTGTCCCCATCCGAATTTGACCGCCTTGTAACCTTCACGAATCCAAATCTTTGCTTCGTCTGCCATCGAATCGAAATTCTCCATATCAAAAATTATGCTCGCGTAGGTCTTCACATCGTCTCTGAACCTTCCTCCCAGGAGCCTCGAAATAGATACCCCTAGTTCCTTTCCCATGAGATCCCAGAGCGCAATGTCAAGTGCGCTTATCGCGTGCATCACAGTACCCATCCTTCCAAACCACTCCGTCTCGAGGTAAAGCTTTTCCCAGATGGTCCTCGGATTCACGGGGTCGAGGCCGACAACGATCGGCTTGATTCCCCTCTCCAGAATTAGGGCGGTTGCCAGTGCGGCCTCATCGTTCTCGCTTTGCGCGCAGGCCTCTCCGATCCCGACGAGTCCATTGTCGGTCTCAACCTCAACTATGCAAACACCAGGTCCCGCGGAGAGAGATCTCTCTTTATTTTTGAGCGCAGTTGCTTTAAGATTGGTAATCTTCATAGCGTGTCTTTCAAGTCCGAGGTTGGAGTAACCTGAAAAAAGCTTTGCGAGTTAGATCTAAATCTCATTATAGCTGATCGCACTGAAATCCGATTCGACGCTAGATGACGAAGCGAATATGGACATATGTTGAAACCCGCTGGAAGAATATTTGAAAAAAGGGGGAGGGCCCCCTAGGGGGTC
>JAPCJU010000168.1 GCA_027886795.1 Nitrososphaerota archaeon
AATTATCGGAAAAATCAAAGACCTTGAGTTAAATGAAAAAACCTGGCAGGTAGAGTCCCTGGTTGTCGAACTTGATCCTAATGTTGCAAGAGAGTTTAACTTGAAGAAAGCATTGCGCAAAACTGTGGTTAAGATATTAGTGACATATGTGCAGGCTGTCGGAGACAAAGTTATCTTGAAGGCCGACAAAGATAAGCTAATGGAACTTGTTGCCAGTTCCAAGTCTGCTTCAAACGGCCACTAGTTGAGCAGGGACCTTTGTGAGAACAATTACATTTCAACAAAGGATTTCGGTTTCTCTTTCAGGCGTGGCATAAGTCAAAAAGGTTTCACAAAAAGAGGTTCTAAAATACTTGCCATACTGCACGAGTTGTGGAAGAGAAATTTCAAGCGGGGCAACATTTTGTCCGTTTTGTGGTCAGCCCACGAACGAGAATGTTTCAACCATTCCAGCTCCCACCACAACTTCGGACCCTCGCGGCTCGCTCGTTTCAGGGCTGAGTTTGCTCGATGCCAGGGAAATCGTCATGAAAAAGAAAATCATGTCGATGAGGGAGCACTACGATTTCGAAGATTCGACGGGCAGAAAATTGGGAGAAGGTGGGGGGAACTTTTTCCAAGTTCCGGCTAGGTTCGTTGTGCAATCCGCCTCCGACGATTCAGGAAATCCAGTGCAAGAAGTGATGCACATCGATGGGAAGCTCCTATCATTGAGACATGAGTTCAAATTCTACGATGCGAGCGGAACCGAGCTTGGAAGCCTGAAAAAGAAAATTGCAAAGTTTATCGGACAAGAATACTGGTTAGAGCAAAACGAGACTGAAATGATGAGAGTTTACGGCGATTTTACAGCTCACGAATACCAGATGGCTGTTAACGGCCAGATAGTGGCTCAGGTTCACAAGAAATGGATTTCGATGAGAGATCAATTCGAGGTCTCAATAATTGGAAACGTTGACCCTCGCTTAGTAATCGGTTCAACAATCGTTGTAGAACACGTCGAAGTTACTCGAAGAAACAATCAAGGAAGTTATTAGTCAACGGGGATTCGTTAACTCTAAACTTTTTAGAAAACGTCCAGGCAATACATTCAAGCCGATATCCAACTTCATGGATCGGAAAGACAAGTTGCGAGCAAATGTCTCGAAAAATTGCCCTAAACTTTGCTAAGATTTCACGCATAGATCATGAGCCCCTTCTTTTCGAGGGTCTCATGAAGATTCTCGACTGCTTTGTAGACATCTGCTTCGGTTCTCCCGCCAGTGCAGACGAGTTTTCCCGAGGCGAAAAGAAGAATTACCGTTTTTGGCTCCGCCATACGGTGAATCAGACCGGGGAATTGCTCCGGTTCATACATTGATTTGGGCAGCTGACGGGCCGCTTCCTCAAGATGTACCTTTCCGCCTAAAGACGCCGAAGCGACAATGTTTTGGACGACAACAGTCGGCTCGTTCCTGATATCGATGCCGCCCTTTCGAAGCTTTTGGACTACCGTCTTAACGGCCTTACCGGCCTGCTCGGAAGACTTTGAACCAGTGCAAACCATCTTTCCAGAGCTGAAGATCAAGGTCGCCGTCTTTGGAAACTTTAGTCTGAAAACAAGGCCTGGAAACTGATCTGGGTGGTACTCAACGTCGGAAAATGTGCGAGTGATTTCGTTCAAGTCTACCGTCTGGTTCACACTGGCAGAGGCGACGACATTTTCTATGCTTATGAGAGCTTTAGTATGCGGCAGGGTGTTCTCAAATTGCATTATAAAAGCCGCTATATAAGGCGGTTTTTACTAGCAATCTTCGACCGTCTCGGGACTATCTATAGTATGATACGGCAACTCTCTCGGGCGGCTTGCCATCCCTGGAGGTCTTCACCTTGCGAATTGCGTCCTCAAAGTGCTTCATAGTCACGACGGCGGACGAGGCATTTTTTCTTGCATCCTCGGGCTTTGGATGCGCGGCTATGAATTCCTGTAAAACGAGGGACATTGCGGTATTGACCACGGAGGTAAGGTCCGCTCCGCTGAATCCATCGGTCATTTCGGCGATCTTGTCAAGGTCTAGGCCCGCACCGATCGGCTTGTTCCTCGCATGGATCTCAATGATTCGTTTTCTCGCTGACTTGTCCGGCTGCGAAACGTAAAGCAGTTTGTCAAACCGGCCTGCTCTTAGCAGTGAAGGATCGACCATGTCTATCCTATTGGTCGCTGCCAAGATTACGACGCCCGAAAGCGATTGCATGCCGTCCAGCTCGGTAAGAAGCTGGCTTACGACCCTCTCCGAGACCTGACTATCTCCACCAATTCCCCTTATGGGCGCGAGCGCGTCAATTTCGTCGAAAAATATTATGCAAGGTGAAGCTTGTCTTGCTCTTCTGAAAACTTCCCTGACTCCCCTCTCAGATTCACCGACCCACTTTGACAGGAGTTCGGGCCCTCTAACGCTAATGAAATTGGCCTCGCTTTCCGTCGCGACTGATTTAGCGATCAACGTCTTTCCAGTCCCAGAGGGACCAAACAGGAGGATTCCCTTCGGCATGCTATAACCGATAGTATTGTACAGATCCGGGTACTTCATCGGCCATTCAACGGCTTCCTGCAATTCCTTCTTTATCGATTCGAGCCCGCCAATATCCGACCATCGAACATCGGGAGTCTCAATGTATACCTCTCTCATGGCGGATGGAGTGATGTCTCTTAGAGCATTTTGAAAATCGTCATTCGTAACCTGAAGCTTGTTAAGGAATTCAGGTGTCAACTTCGCTTCATCCATCTTGAGCTCGGGCAATACACGCCTCAGCGTCTTCATCGCCGCCTCCTTGCAAAGACCCTCGAGATCCGCACCGACAAATCCATGCGTGACAGAGGAGAGTTTTTCTAAATCGACCTCCTGGGTTAATGGCATGTGCCTCGTATGGATTTGAAGTATCTCTCCCCTTCCCTTTTTGCTCGGAACCTTGATCTCGATCTCCCTGTCAAATCTGCCCGGTCTTCTAAGAGCTGGGTCGATTGCGTTAGGGCGGTTTGTTGCCGCAATCACGATCACCTTGCCGCGTGCTTCGAGACCATCCATGAGCGCGAGCATTTGTGAAACAACTCTTCTTTCGACCTCGCCAGTGACCTCCTCCCTCTTCGGAGCGATGCTGTCGATTTCGTCTATGAATACAATGGTTGGAGCCTTATCCCTTGCTTCTTTGAAAATTTCCCGGACACGCGCTTCGCTTTCTCCATAAAACTTGCTCATGATTTCTGGTCCAGATATGCTAATGAAGTGAGCATTACTTTCATTCGCGACAGCTTTTGCAAGTAGCGTTTTTCCTGTTCCTGGCGTACCATAAAGGAGCACTCCCTTGGGTGCTTCGACGCCTAATTTTTCGAATATTTCAGGATGCCTAAGAGGAAGCTCGATCATCTCTCTTACTTTTTGAATCTCATCCTTCATTC
>JAPCJU010000169.1 GCA_027886795.1 Nitrososphaerota archaeon
AAAGACTCCTGATACAATTGCTCCATTTACAAGAAGGCTGAACACGACATTCGCAGTTAGCAGGGTCGTAAGGTAGACAGATTCAATCGCGGTGAGAAAGTAATTGATGCCGTAGAAGATCAAGAAAACTGTCGTCCATTCTTTCCATCCAGACCACTTGGAGGAAACAACAAAGTACGCAAAAACCAAAGTGTCAAGAAATGCAACTAGGATCAAAAGAAGTGGATTCTCAACTGATGAAAGCGTCAGCCCCGTGTAATTCACTGAGAGAAGTGCAGTCAGTAAAACGGTTACACCAATTATCTTTGCCCAAGTCCCCGACGTCCAATTGCCCTTGGTTCCTAAGCTTTGGACTGAACCCTCAATTGCCAAGTCAGTTCAACTCCAAAGTTGAGATCGTTACGCGATTACTTAAGATCCACATACGATCATCAATATTGATAAAAGCCTCCGCTCAAGGGTCCGGGCATGTAGTCGATATTTGCGATTCCTCGAATCGAATTGATGTTTGAGAATCCAGGCGAAACATCCGACACCCCAAGACGAAAACTAAAAACAGAACTTTGGCAAATCGGATGCATCTTATTTCGTGTGGAGATCAGGAATGCGGTTCAAGGACCCCCACCAGCTTCTAGAAAGAAAGTCACGAATGATTGCCGTTATCATTTCTGAGAATCGTGTTCTTGCTTTATCTCCGTGTTGATACAGTGTTAGTTTACATTGAGAATTGCTAGATTCTGGCAAACAATGAGGGCATACCCCATTCCGGTGATCGCCCTCATTGGTCTCATAGTTGGAGGAATTTTCTTTCTGGCCTCCAGGCAATTGGGAGTTGCCAACTGGGTTTGGTATTTCACTTTGTTAATCGGGGGAATTCCTCTCGCATTGGGAACCTTGGGAGGAATGCTCCGCGGACATTTTGCCTCGGATATTATTGCGATGCTTGCTATAATAGCGGCGATATTGCTCGACCAAGCATTTGCAGGCGTGATCGTGGTGCTGATGCAATCGGGAGGGGAAGCCATTGAAAAGTACGGTTTGAGACGGGCTACTTCTACCCTCGATGATCTACTTGCAAGAGCCCCGAGGCAGGCTAGAAGGAAATCCTCTGACAACGTTCTCGAGGATATACGCGTCGAAGAGGTCAAAGTCGGAGACACCCTGATTGTGCGGCAGGGCGATCTGATCCCTGTTGATGGCACCATCATCAACGGCTCGGCTCAGGTGGACGAATCTGCTCTAACTGGCGAACCGCTTCCAAAATCGAAGACAGTTGGAGATCAAGTGATGAGCGGGACCATAAGTGAATCCGGCGGTTTCGAGATGCACGCCGACAGAGTAAGTGAGGAGAGCCAGTACTCTAGGATAGTTGCGCTCGTAAGGCAAGCTCAAGACGAAAAGCCGCCGATCCAGAGGCTTGCGGATCGATACGCCGTCTGGTTCACTCCGATCGCGCTCGCAATAAGTGGAATCGCTTTTCTCATTACACTAAACCCTATCTCGGTTCTTTCAGTTCTGGTCGTGGCAACACCGTGTCCACTTATTCTTGCGACACCCATTGCTGTAATTAGCTCCGTCAACAGGGCGGCGCAAGATAGCATTATCGTGAAGGGTGGAGCAGCGATAGAGCAGATAGGATATGCGCAAGTTGTAGCATTTGACAAGACTGGTACTATAACGTATGGCACTCCTACATTGGATAAGGTCGTATCATTGGATAAACACATCAGCGCTGACGAACTCTTGCTGAAGGCGGCCAGCGTGGAGCAGTTTTCTTCGCACATTATTGCCAAATCTTTAGTGCAGGAAGCGCAAAAAAGATTTCACCGGCTCGAACCTATCACGGATTACGTCGAAACTCCCGGGTTAGGCGCGCAAGCAAGCATTTTGAATCAGAATATTGCAGTAGGTTCGAAGAAGTTCATCGATTCTATTCTTGACAAAAAGAATTATCAGGAAGAGTTAGGCGTCGACGTTAACGGGCAGCGTTTGTTGCTCCTGCAAGGTCAAAATTACGAGGCGGGAAAAGGACAGATGACTGCGTATGTTTCGATAAACGGCACCATTACGGGAATTCTCACTTTCAGCGATCAAATCAGACTTGGAGTCCCAGAGATGATGCACCGACTGGCTACTTTGGGGGTGACTGAGACTGTACTTTTGACTGGTGACAACACCGAAAATGCTCTTTCCATCGCGAGGCAGGCGGGGATCAATAACGTCGAAGCAAATCTTTTGCCGGAGGAGAAGGTTGCGATTATTCGCAAGCTGTCTGAGAGATTCAAAACAACGGTGATGGTTGGAGACGGAATAAACGACGCACCCGCTCTCGCCGCGGCCACCGTGGGGGTCGCGATGGGAGCTCATGGAACAGGCATTTCCGCAGAAGCTGCTGACATCGTATTGCTCGTTGACGACGTAACAAAGGTCGCAGACGCCATTCAGATTGGGCAAAGGATGTTGAAGATCGCAAAGCAGGGGATTTATGTCGGATTGGGTCTGAGCTTTGTTTTCATGGCAATAGCGAGCTTTGGATTAATCCCGCCTGCGATAGGTGCAATGCTTCAAGAAGCGATTGATGCCTCGGTTGTCCTGAACGCGTTAAGGGCCAGATGAATCGCCTGTTAGAGAACGTCGATGTACTAAATCCATAACTTCTCAAGTTTCGTTAAACGAAATTGATGGGCACGTTAGTGGCTCCCCCCGCTTGCGATGACCCCCTAGGGGGCCCTATACCTCAATCTCTACTGGAATCAGTGTATGATCGGTAGGATTCATCGAGAAAGGAACCCAATTCTCTAAGATTTGTATTGCGAACATGATCACAGGACCCACTCTTCCCTCTCCACGTCCCTAGATCTAAACCCGATCTTGGCAAGTTTGTATTGGGTATTTCCATAAAGAGTCGCAACTCCATCTTCTCCAAAACGGTAGGCAGCGTCTACGAGCCGCCCCATCGCATCGCCCTTCATTATTCCGCTCCCACTCCCTCCTCCTGCCACGAGCATTCCATTTTCGATGAAAACGAACGGAATCGAGTCGAGCGTATTGTAAGAGTAAAGTCCAGCCCACATCTGGTCTGGCTTGGAATAGTTCTCGAATTCGGGAAGGTACGCCTTTAGAATCCTGTAGACATTTTCGCCATAATACTCAGGTTCTGCTTTGTACGTTTCTAGATCTGGATCAGGTATGTTGATGTAGGGTCTGTTGAGATCGTCCTCGCACCCGATCCAGAATCTTCCCTCGTCTTCGAGGGCCTTGACGTAGCAACCGGATTTCGGAAGTATCACGAACGGGAGTACCCCAAGATCATTGAAATTCTTGTTATGCAAAAGTGTAGTGAGACGCTCGTCTCCCTTTGAAGGAATCGTGAATATCTGTCGCTTCTTTGCTTTTACGTGCCCGTCGATGCCGATTGGTTCGAGGAGTTCGTTG
>JAPCJU010000017.1 GCA_027886795.1 Nitrososphaerota archaeon
CACGTGATCTTTCCTTTCTTTGTTGAGGACTCCATCTCTGTCAAGAAAAACTGCTCTCAAATGAAAATCAGCCTTGTTTTAGATGATTATGAAAACGACAGACAGCGCGTCGAAATGAATCGAAGAATTCCAAGTTCTCATGATTCGCTTTTTCTATCTAATACCTGTTGTATAGATTACGTATATATGGAGAGCGAGAATCGAGCTTTAACCGATGAGCTCAAGAATTTTGATTACCGGTGGCGGAGGTTATATCGGTTCCATTCTTTCCAAAAAACTTGTTGACGACGGTCACGATGTTACGGTTCTAGACTCGTTTCTTTATGGGCATGCCACTCTTCTCGATTGCTGTTCCTATGATAACTTCAGAATAGTGCGCGGAGATGTCAGGGACAAGTCCACGCTTTCAGCGTCAATGAAAAGAGCGGAATACATAATTCATCTCGCCGCACTCGTTGGAGCACCGGTATGCAACAAAGATCCGACAGCAGCTAAAACCGTGAACCTTGATGCCACCAACCTTCTCCTCTCATTACGTGAAAAAGATCAAAAAATTCTTTACCCTTGTACTAACAGCGGCTACGGAATCGGACAGAAGGACAAATTTTGTACCGAAGAAACTCCGATGAAACCGATTTCACTTTATGGCAGGACAAAGGCTGAAGCTGAAAGTGCCATCCTAGCAAGCGGAAACGCAATCAGTTTCAGGCTCGCAACAGTCTTCGGTGCTTCGCCAAGAATGCGCTTGGATCTGCTGGTAAATGATTTTGTTTACAGAGCATTGATGGATCGCTATGTGGTAGTTTTCGAGGGCAACTTTAAGCGAAATTATCTCCATGTGAGGGATGTAACCGGAGCATTTCTCCACGGCATGGAAAATTTTGAATCCATGAAAAATCAGGTCTACAACGTTGGATTGAGCGACGCAAACCTGTCGAAACTAGAGCTGTGCGCTGAGATCAAGAAACAGTTACCCAACTTTGAATACTCTGAATCTAACACAGGCGAAGACCCGGATAAGCGTGACTACATAGTTTCTAATGAAAAGATTGAGAGAACTGGGTTCAAGCCAAAATATTCTCTCGCAGCCGGAATCAAGGAATTGATAAAAGCTTACACGATCACGGGCAACCTGACCAACAGAGTCTTCTCGAACGTCTAAAGCAACTAGAAAGGCAAAGGCGTGAACCCTTCTTGATTCTTACTTGACTCCATTGATGAATTCTCGAATGGAATCGATTACGTAAACTCTCTCACTTTCTCCAATTCCTTGGTGATTTGCCCACTCGAAAGAGTTTCGCATAATCAACCTGGCGTTCGGCAGGTCCCCGACTTTCCTTGCATTCATGAGTTTGAAGACCGGCTGCTCCGTTATGTTTCCTGCGGATATCTGCCTCGTCTCTATTCCCTTGCGATCCAAAAACTCTATGATTTCTGTTCTGTTAAACGGGGCATCGGGGCGTATTGTAAGCGGGAAGTGATGCCACACGTGGTTGCCCCTGTTAGTGGTCTTCGGCAAAATGAAAAATTGCTCAAATTTTCGAAGCTCTTCAAGCCAATAGCGAGCATTGCTCTGCCTGATTTTTACGAATCCGTCAAGTCGCCGAATTTGATGAATTCCAAAAGCCCCTTGGATTTCCGTCGGGCGGAAGTTATACCCCATGTACGCAAACAGGAATCTCTTGTCAATGTACGGATATTGGCCGCTGAGATTGTTCTCTTCCTTCAATCCCCGACTCCATCCAAATACCCGCAACGCCTTGGCGAGCTCGTAATAATCCTCGTTGTCCAGCGTTATCATTCCACCTTCAATCGTACTAATGATGTGCGAAAAGTAGAAACTGAAAGTCCCGATGTCACCGAAGGACCCACATTTCTTGCTATCGTATTCGCCGCCGTGAGCGTTGCACGCATCCTCGATTAGCAGCAGATCATTTTTTCTGCCAAATGACATCAATCGATCCATATCACAGGGATTCCCGAGCAAGTGGACGAAAGTGACGGCCGAGGTCTTGTCACTGATTGCTTTCTCTGCTTCATCAATTTTCATTGTAAAGGTGTCCAGATCTACATCTACGAAGACTGGTTTTGCCCCAACGTTAATGATGGGATAAACAGTTGTCGCCCAAGTTACTGCTGGAGTTATGATCTCACTGCCCGGTTCGATGTGTTTAGGCAGAGACGGATTACTCAGAATTACATGCGCAAGTAAATTAGCAGAAGAGCCAGAATTTACCATCAATGCATATTTGGTTCCAATGTAGTTCGCCCACTCGTCTTCGAATCTTTTCACCTTCTCCCCGAGGGTTACCTTCCTAGACCTCAGAGTACTGATCACCTCATTGATTTCCTCTTCACCATAGGATGGAATCGCGAGAGGTACTTTGTATCTCGAATACTCTTTCTCGGACATCTCAGTCAATTGTTGGAAAAAAATTATATATGTATATTCGGCCTGATTGATTGTTTCTTTTTGCGATCTGCTGATATTGTTTTAGTTAATCCAGGGGGTCACGAGCGAATATACCAGGCCCTTTCCTCAAATTTGACGGCTGTGGAGCCCCCGGTATGGGCGGGTCTTATGGCTACTTTCCTTAGGAATCGTGGTTTTTCTGTCAAGATACTAGATGCGAATGCAAACCACATGTCGCATGAAGAAACTGCAGATGAAATTATCCGATTGAATCCTGTTCTAACGGCGATGGTTATCTACGGACATCAACCCTCAGCCTCGACTCAGACTATGCCCGGGGCAAGAGCGATTAGCAAGGTAATGAAACAAAAAGCGTCGGACATGAAAATTATAATGGTTGGTGGCCATGTTAGTGCGTTGCCCGAACGTACACTCCGGGAGGAACCTATTGATTTCACAGCGACAGGCGAAGGTATCCACACGCTCGCGAAATTGATAGATGTTTTGAAATCAGGGAGCTCAAATGACCTAGCCGAAGTGCCTGGTCTCCTTTATTGGGAAAATGGTGAGATCAAGAAGGGCGAACTGGATAAACTCATGCAAAATCTCGACAAAGAGATTCCGGGGCTCGCTTGGGATCTCCTTGACATGAAAAAATATCGGGCTCACAACTGGCATTGTTTCGGTTTTACCGATGAGCGCGAGCCCTATGCTTCCTTGTATACCACCTTGGGATGTACTTTCAAGTGCACATTTTGCTGCATAAATTCACCTTTCGGAGGGCCGAGCTATAGGATGAGGAGTCCCGCGAATGTCGTAGAAGAAATTGAATTGCTCGTTCAGAAATATGGCGTTAAAAATATCAAGATAGCCGACGAGATGTTTGTGTTAAACGTCAAGCATGTTTCTGACATTTGTGATATGTTGATTGAACGAAATCTCGATTTGAACATCTGGGCTTACGCAAGGGTTGATACCGTCAAAAGGGAAGGCTTGCTTGAAAAGATGAAGAAAGCCGGATTCAATTGGCTCGCTCTTGGGATCGAGTCAGGGAGCGCGAATATCAGAGATGGTGTCTCAAAGTCTTTTGGGCAAGATCAGATCTATCAGTCTGTACAAAGAATAAGGGACGTGGGAATAAATGTCTGCGCAAACTACATTTTCGGGCTTCCCGACGATGACTGGAACAGCATGCAGGCAACTCTTGATCTTTCATTGGATCTGAATGCCGAGTATGCGAACTTTTATTCGTGCATGGCTTACCCGGGTTCGCCGTTGTATGAAGATGCCCTAAAGCAAGGGTTAGAACTTCCGAAGAGTTGGTCGGGATATTCGCAACATTCTGAAGATGCTCTTCCACTTCCGACAAAGCATCTGTCTGGGAAAGAAGTCCTAAGCTTTAGGGACAAAGCCTTTGATGTTTATTTCAATAATCCGAAATATCTTGTGATGATGGAAAAGAAATTTGGGAGTGAATCAGTCGATCATGTGAAACAAATGACTGCAATCAGGCTCGTCAGACGAAGCGCCTCTTGAAAAAAATTGCCCGGAAATTGCCCCATCACCCGAAGGGGCTGGCGTAGACTATGATTGATTATCAGTAAGACTCCGATCAGAATCTCACTTGGTGCAGGAGGAACAGACCTCCCGGGTTTCTATTCTAAATTTGGGGCGCGGTTTGCTACATCCTCAGGATCAAAATTTACTTACGTAATTGTAAATCAACACCCTGAGAAGATCGTCTGGATGGGAATGAACAAGGCGGAAAGAGTTGACACCCCGGAGGAGCTGCAACATAACATTGTAGGCAAAGTCCTAGCCTTGCTGGATATCAGAAAGAATGTCGAGATAGTGTCGATGTCCGACGTTCTTCCGAATAGCGGGTTAGGGACGTCTAGCAGCTTCGTGGTGGGGCTACTCAACGCTTTGCATTCATACAAGGGCGAGTACCTGTGGCCGCAAGAAATCGCAGAGGAGGCTTGCTATATTGAACAAGAACTCTTGAGTGAACAAACAGGAAAGCAGGACCAGTACGCTGCCGCTCTAGGCGGAATAATCTGGCTTGAGATAGGCCGAGATGGTAAAGTATCTTCATCGAGGATGAAGCTCAAGAGCGAGTTTGTTAATGAGCTGAACGATCATTTGGTATTCTTTTACACGGGAATTCAGCGTTCCTCGACTGCCGTGCATACTTGGCACTCTCATGGCAAAACAGATGAAACGACACTAGGTTACTTGAAGAATATTCAAGAGGTCGCCATCGAAATAAAGGGCGCTCTGGAAAAGCAGGACATTATGAATTTTGGTAGGCTGCTCGACAGTCATTGGCAATTCAAGAAGCAAATGGCAAACGGCATCTCAAATGATCTAATCGACGATGTGTACCAAAGAGCGATCGGAGCTGGAGCAATAGGGGGTAACTTGATGGGCGCCGGAGGCGGCGGGCACTTCATATTTGCCTGCCCCGATAGCAGCTCAAAAATTCGCGTTCGTAAGGAATTGATTCAGGCTGGTCTACAGCCGGTTGATATGAGATTTGAAATGCAGGGATCCACGGTCACGAATATGTCTTGATTTGTTAAAGCGTGCGCGATTGAAACGTCCCGATCAGAACTTGTTGCCGTAATACTAGCAGGAGGACTTGGTACAAGGCTGCGTACTATCATCTCAGATCGGCCGAAGCCGATGGCCGAGATAGAGGGAGGAAGGCCATTCCTTGACTACCTCGTCAGAAGACTAGTTGACTCCAATTTCTTGAGAATAATTATCTGCGTCTCGTACATGAAGGAAAGCATAATCAATTATTTCACTAACAGGTACGGCTCTCTAGTTGAGATCGCAGAAGAAAAGGATCCCCTTGGCACGGCAGGCGCCCTAAAGAACATTGAAAAGATGCTACCGGATTGTTTCGCAGTTTTCAACGGAGACTCGTACATCAGAGTTGACTATGCGGAACTTTTCAAATTCCACCAAGACAATAATTCTGACCTCACCATTACGCTTTCAAAGGTTAGTGGCAATAGATATGGCTATGTTAAGTTAAACGGAATGCGGGTTGTCGAATTCGAGAGCGATCCCAAGTATCATAATTCCGAACTCGTGAACGCGGGTGTGTATGTATTTCAACGTTCGGTACTTCGCGGTGTGCCCCCGGTTACCAGATTTTCTCTCGAGCGGGAGCTGATACCGAATCTGATACGAAATAATGCTAGAGTGATGGGATTCGTCAGCGAGATGGATTTTATCGATATGGGAGTACCAGAATCTTACAACTACTTGAAGAAAAATCCTGATCTCCTTAAATGAATTCCGCGCTAATTATCGAAATCTGAAATTAGCTGCTCGAGCAAACGCATCGGACATTTGCTCACTATAGAGATTATCCATCAACTTCGACTCCTTTGGGAAGCTGCTCGCCTTGGCGTAATCTACAGCTTCATTTACTTCGGCCATTAACTCTGATCTTAATTTCTTTACAAGATTCTGGTCGATTTGTTTACTGTCCTCTAGCTTTTTTATGTAGAGACCGACGGGATCTTTTTTCCAATCTTCCTTTATTTCATCTGCAGATCTGTTGTCGGCTAGTCCCTCTTTGTGGGGTCTCAGCCTGACTGTTGTAGCATCTATCAATGTCGGTCCTCCGCCTTGCCGCGCTCTCTCGACGGCAAGACGGGCTACTCCGTTTACTGCTTCGACGTCTGTGCCGTCGACCCGTTCACCCTTGACTCCGTAGGCAGATGCTCTTTCCGCGACTGTTAGCGTCGACATCCACTCGCTTTGACGGATGTTTATGGACAAGCCATTATTCTCGCAAACAAACAAGACAGGTGCCTTGTTAACTGCTGCAACATTCATCGCTTCATGAAAGATTCCGTTGCAAGTAGCACCGTCACCGAAAAAACAAGCAACTACTTGATTGTTCTTGGAAAGTCGTTGCAATGCCAACGCTGCGCCTACGGCAACTGGAATTCCTGCTGCGACAGTAACACTGGAAAACAAGAATCCGATGCTCTTGTCAGCAATCAGCATTTCTCCGGCCATTCCTTGACACACTCCGGTCTCCTTGCCAAAGATTTCTGCCATGATTTTTTTGGTATCTCCTCCCCGCGACAGATATCTGCCCATAGTCCTGTGGTTGCTCGTGATGTAGTCATCGTTCCGCAGGGCACCAGAAACTCCCGCCATGATTCCTTCGTGACCCATGAGTAAATGAAATCCAAGCTCCAACTCCTTTTGTTGAATGAGCTCCAAAATCTTCTCTTCGAAAATTCTGATCCGCATCATGTCCCTGAGTAGTTCTATTTTTTCTTTATCTCGCAAACCAGAATTACACCTTCGAGACAACTGTCTCCTCTATTGATTGAATAATCTGTTCTTTGGATGGGAAAACTTTCATTCTTAGGGCAGACGAGGTTGGTATATGCGTCATCTCAGCCGCCAGTCGAATTGGAGGCGAATCGAGTTGATCCATCATGTTTTCGCATATCATGGTGCAGATTTCGGCCCCCACCCCACAACTTCGCCATCCGCCCTCCAACGTAATCACCCGGCCGGTCTTCTTGACAGAATCGAAAATCGTGTTGACATCCAGGGGTGCCAATGTGCGCAAGTCCAAGACTTCTACGTCTATCCCTCTTTTTGCGAGATCATTCGCAATTTCTTGAGCTTGAAGAATCATGTAGCCATACGATATGAGTGTGACATCACTCCCCTTGCGTCTAATTGCGGCGGTTCCAAACTTAATTTCATTAGGTGACACGTGCTCTTTCGTCGTGATCCACCTGTCCTCGATCATTATCACGACATCATTTGTTCTCAAACTAGCCTTCATCAGACCCATGGCATCTGAAGGAGTTGATGGCAAAGCTACAGCAACCCCCGGTATACGCATTAGTAGAGACTCCAGACGCTGTCCCGTCTGAGCGCACCGCACCGGTGGAAGGTCGATCTTAATGATCATTGAAGGCTTGCTCTCGCCACCTGTCACGTACCTCGCCTTGGCTGCCTGATTCAAAATCTCGTCCATCGCTCTCGGTACTAAATCATCAAAACTTAGATCGAGAATCGGCTTTAGTCCGATTAGAGATGCCCCCAAGCCTGCGCTTACGATGCACGCTTCGGAGATTGGCATGTTTTGGATATTGTGAGGAAAAGACCTCAAAAGTTCGGGATAATCAAAAGCTATCTTACTGGTAACGCCCTCCCCCCAGATACATATTTTGTCGTTCTCCCTCAACTCTTCTGAAACAGCGTTCCAAAGAGCCTCCCTGATGGAGAGCATTCTTTCCATGTACCGATTGCAATTTCCTCTAATGCGATTTAACTATTTCACGTCAGGCGGCCCCTAATCTGAAGATCTTTGGATACCTCCGCAGTTTTCGTACGGAACTAACCAAAGAGAGATGCCAAGCCCTGCTTTGCCAATGATCTCATCTCATGGCTGATAAGAAAAATAATTCCTCCGTAAACTGCAAGGGAAGTAGCTCCAATTCCGATGATGTAGATCGCCTGCATTACTTCGCCGCCATGAATGGTAACTAGCTTCGTAAGCAAAAATAACACAAAGGTAAATCCGACAGTCCCGGCAAGTAGTGCCACAGCATTTCTGGCAGGAATTCTTAGCTTTGTGATCTTTGTTACGTATGGCAGTTTTAGGGCTACTCCCGCACTCCACATACCCAGTGCTGCGATAGCCCAAATGATTCCGATGAAAGTGTATTTTTGGTACCCGAATATTATCACCGGCCCGGATGAAATGATTAGCGTAGATATTGACAATATTACCAGATAAGCTGCCGTTATGACTATGTTTATCCTCGCGACCTGGAAAATCTTGCTTTTCAAATAAAGAGAAAAATCGACCCTGTTACTCACGTCGGTGATATCGGTTCCGGAAATGATGTTGTCAAAAGTTAGGCTGAATGAATTCAAGGCATAAGCTACGGCAAGTATTATCAGAATTGGTACTGCTTGGGTATAATCAGCTTTGAACAAATGAAGCAGCGGAAACGCCAATAGTATCTCGCCGATCACCAAGGGGATGGTGAACAAGTACTGGAGCTCAAGTACCTGATTTGCTGATTTCTTCGGGTCCACTCCAGCCAGAATGCCCGCGTATAACCCGAACGCGATCCAGTTAGAATACGATACTATTGCCC
This sequence comes from Nitrososphaerota archaeon, assembly GCA_027886795.1. Classification (GTDB taxonomy): domain Archaea; phylum Thermoproteota; class Nitrososphaeria; order Nitrososphaerales; family CADDZS01; genus DATLTL01. Next base: position 8,572 of record JAPCJU010000017.1, read on the forward strand.
CGTAAGTAAAGGCAGCTCCAAACAGCGCCAGGGGAATAGTTGATCCTGTGATGATCGCAACTATCAGGAAATCAAAATTGTTGACCAACGGTTGGAGCTGGCTCAGGAGTGCCACCCACCCGGTTCTCACCATTTTGGAAATTATCGCAAACGAGAAATGATCTCCATATTCGGAAGGCGTCATGATGAGCGTCGTTATGATTTGAACCATCTGGGCACCCATGATTGCAATTATAGCTCCTGTCAGAGACAGGTGAAAAACGGCAACGGTGACTGCACCGATAATGACCTTGGCGATCTCGAATATCCCAAAACCAAAGCTTGCCCTTTCAGGAACCGAACCCCAAAGAATGGCTTCGATTACTCCGGCAAAAATGTACAGCGGAACTTGTGGTGTCGATATCAAAAAGTAGTAAAAATTAGATTCCGTCCCCGCTTGGGTTGTCAATGAACCCGAAACAAAGTAGGAAAGAATAAGATAACAAACAAGAAGTGCAGCGGAGAAAATGGTGGCAGCAACGAGAACTGATTTTCCGAGAATTATTCCCCTAGCTCTGTACCGAGTAGTCCAAAATGCCAGAAGGTTCGCGGGGAAAATAACATAGCCAATCAACCGTGAAATGAGCTGCCATAACCCGAAATCGGACTGACTAAGGTTGCTAGTTACAAGGACGATAAATGCAAAACCAGTCAGAGTACTTGCGAGTTTGATTGCAAAAGTTATCAATCCCGACCTTCTTACTCTGATCTGTCGAGACATTCTTTTGCTGGAGCCACCCAAATCTAAACGAGAAATAGTTACGGTTGGAACCTTCACGGAATCGAGGTTGAATAAGATTTAGTCTGTGCTAGGCCGTGAGTTACTCTGTATGAGACCACAATTCTGAGTTTCCCTAAAACTTTTGGGTGAGAATTCCACCCGTTCCACTACGAAGTGCCCATTTCATCTCCGTTAGCCCATATTTTGGAAATGAAGTCCCCGCTATTTTCCTAAATTAGGACTAGAACATTTCGTATCGAACGATCACGGAATGGTTGGATAAGTAGCGGCAGATCAAATAGGAGCGAAAGCTCCCCCTATACTTTCAGTATATTACATATGCGAGGAAAAAAATTGCGCACCTACAAATTCAAGATGTCAAAACCCGAGGGTGCAAATATCTCATCATTTAATCAAATCTCTCCTCGTTCCTTGGAAGAATCATTACATCGTTAACGGAAACATAATTGGAATTCGTTCTTTCAAATTTCCCTAAATTGAGATCCAGTCACGGCGCCTCCCCCCCAGAACCGGTAATACTCTGAATCTTGAAGGATCGGAGGTAATTTCTCTACGGGCTCCCCAATTGCTTCTCTCAAGGACATCCAGATCACGTTCGCCCCGCTAAAAACGCTGGCAACCATAGTACCTTGAACCCGTGGATTACACTCGAGAACCTTAGGTGCATCTTGATAGTCTAATTTGAACTGAAATCCAAAAGCGTACTTGAGACCAATTTCGGTTGCCGCTTCTATCGTATAGTCCATGATATCCCGGCGGTATTCGAGGGAAGTCCTGAAGCTTATGCCGTTTACGATTTCTTTCCGAAGCCTGGGAATGGCGACTGACATCTTCTTTCCCAGAAATGCATCGACGCTATACTCGCTTCCGGGGAGATATTCCATCACGAGAAGCTCAGGAAAATCGACATTTTTGTCTCGAGATAGGATTTTGCTTAGCTCGTCAAGAGTTATTTCGATTGCATTCGGCTTTTCGGACATGAATCTTCGTACTGACCACGCCGTATTTTCTCTCAAAACTCGAAACCCTCTGCTTCCATAGCTAACTGGCGGCTTTACGACGACAGCTTTGCCGGGGTATCCGAGCTCTTCCGCAGCGTCTATCAAATCATCCAGAGATCTAACCAAACGATACGTTGGGAAAGGAATTCCCAAATTGTCGCAGACCTTCAAAAGTTCGTGTTTGTTATTCGCCTTCTGAATGGCTTCGCTTGAGGCAACCGTCACCTTAGATTTGATTTCGTCAAAAGTCTTTGAAAACTTCATAGTTTCTCTCGTAGTTTGGGGTATTACAACATCGATCGACTCCTTGGAACAAATCTCGTTAATGCGATCAACATAATCGTCGCTTTCGGGGGCTGGCACTTCGTAAAATCTTTCAACCCAGTATTTTCCAACGACGTCGGACTTTATGTCAACTCCAGTTACCTTGATTTTTACATGGTCTGGATTATTCTTCAGGGCATAAAGTGTGCCTCTCGTTCCTGGCGCACCGACTCCTGTCAGGAGGATATTCAAGGCGCTTGGAATGGGAATTTGAGCTTCACCACTTAGTCCGAATTATATCAAAAGCTTCGGCGTACTTTGCCTTGACCTGTATTCCCCTAACTATAGCTATTCCTTTCACGTAGTCCAGTGTAAAGTACGGTCGCTTTATGGCAAATTGAGTTTTGTAAGCTTGAAGAGACTGCCATTTTTTCTTGATGTGTCGATCTTCGAGCGTGACAAAACCCCGCGAGGGAAAGGTGATAGTATTCCAAGGAAGCTCGTAACCCCACAGAGTTATTTCTTTGAATGCGCGCAAGCCTTCATTGAAAAGAGTTTGGTGATCTTGATGAAGATCCTCACTGGATGGAAGGAAGACCATGTCCGGATTCACCGATTTCCTTAGCGAGATCAATTCATCGAGAACTTCCTGCCTATGGTATGACAGGGTTCTCACTTCATAATCGAAAATTTTCAGACGGTTTTTCTTAATACCTAGAATCGCCATAGACTTGTTGAATTCGTCTCTGATCTCTGTTTTCGGAAACCCATCAGGAACAGACTTTTCCGCCATAGAAAATGCAGCGACATGTATCTCGCAATCGTTCTCTAGGAATCTTGCAATCGTACCCCCGCATCCCAGCTCCACATCATCAGCGTGAGGGGCGAGCATGAGAAAGCGCTTGTAATTTATCAAAGGAACCTGATCAACCTCGCTGTACAAATGTACCTTACATAGTTTTTGAGCCCCCTGTCTTCGATCAACAATCCTTGAAGACTTTCAGGGCTAAGTTTTCCTGATAAGAATGCGGCGAGCATAATTATGGCATTTTGCCTGTTCTGAGTCCCGCTGGATGGCATGAAGAAATTTATCGCAAATCTGAGCAAAACAAAATATGTCGGATAACCGAGGCTGTACATCGCCCGCCCCCAGTCCCTTAGGCCACTTGGCTGGTAGGGTCTCAAGTGCCTGAATCTGATGTCTGGAAATAATTTTACGGAATAACCAAGCTGCATTGCCTTGTAAACGAGCCAGGTTTCCCAACCGTAAGCAACAGGATACCTTGCGCCCACTCGATCCATGAAAGAGGTTCTAACCAGTCTCCCCCCGCCGTGCGGCGTTTTCTCTCCCCACATTCCATGGGTACCACTCCAATCACCAGAAGCAACTGCGAGCTTTGGATCCTGTATCATGTTTTGTATGATTCTCTCAACGTATGTTTCTGCCAACTCGTTGTCGTCGCCGGAGACCAGCATGAAGGGAACTTTAGGGAAGTTACATGAATAATCCAGACCTAAATTAAAGAGCCGCGGCAGCTTTCGGATATCCCTCGTTTTGGATCCAGTGTTCAGTAAATGGATTTTGTCAAATGATTTGACCTTCCTTTCTATGATTTCCTCAGTTTTGTCAGACGACCCGTCATTAACTACTACAATGAACCTTGGCGGAATCGACTGATACAATATGGAATCGATAGTCTTGCCAATCGTCTCCGCCCCGTCCCTAGTA
>JAPCJU010000170.1 GCA_027886795.1 Nitrososphaerota archaeon
CACGAACATGTCGGAAAGGGAGAGATCGGACTTTCAGGGATGTCGGCAGTTTTGAATTCCGGACTGTTGAACAATTTACCCGTAGTATTGGAAACCCCCAGCGAAGAAGGTATGGGCAAGCGAGATATCGCAATAGTGAAAAAGTTGATCGGTTCCGCTTAGTCAGGCTTCAGCAGTCCCGAAGTCTTGTCCTTCACGGTAAGCGATTAGCTGCGCAGCTCTCTGGTCCCGTGTGCCGTATCGCTTTCCCTTCGTCATCTTTCTAGTTAGGGCAGATGTCCCGCTTTCATCCACAAACTGGATCCGGATATCATCTTTGTGTTTTGCTCTCAGGATTATAGCAATTCTTCTGGCCAGACTCGGGTTGCCCGATCCGATCTTGACTACCTTTCTCATTTCCGGGGCGTTGGTAATTAGCTCACTGACGCGCTCGATCATCATCTCCAAATTCTGAAAAACACTACTTTCTACCTCCCGGTGATTTATGAAAACTGCCACTCCTGTTCTGTCACCAGGATCTATCCCCACTATGAACCAGTCAGTCGGTTTCGGGGGATATAGCAACGACAACATTTTCTCGCGGGCAAGACCAACGTCTTCCCCCAGATCCTCAGCACAAATCACCTTTGGACCGTACAATTGCAATCTTTCTTTTCTGGTTGTGACGATTAGTTTGACATCTTTTTTTGTTGCACCTTGACGAACACCAGAAGATCCGTCAAAATTAATCAAGGGCTCCTCGCCGAGGATTACATCCACAAAAGGAAGCCCTATTTTCTTGAACAAGGACGCGATAGAGTAGTACGCCTTGCCATTAGAAGTAGCGACTCCCACTTCTGGCCTTGAAACCAAAAACTCGCCTATGCTTCCCACCCAGTACGGGTCTCAAGTTTAGTGTTGGAGATTTCAAACTTTTAAACGTTCACTCTTTTCACTCTATATCCAATATCTTTCATACTTGCGGCACACTTCGGGAGAAACCAAGATCAGATGCGTACGTTTGAAGATTTGTTGAGTCAGATTACATCCCGACCTCAGACTATTACAATCGCCGTTGCGGATCCCCGGATTAAACCTGCTCTAATGAGAAAGTTTGTTGAAGGATTACTCGAGCTCGGTCAAGTTCACTATATTGATCTCGATCTGCAATTTTCGTCGCTGCTTCAAAACCTTTCAGACGAAGAATATTTGGAAATTGTCGCCGATCGATCTCTACATTTGATTCAGCCGAGCGACGATATCCTAGACGTAATTAATTTTGTTTCGGCTTCAGAAACTATGATTGCTGGCGGCGTGGTCATTCTGGATTCAATAAATTCATTGCAAAACCTCGTCGCTGGTAGTTCTTCGACCCATGATTCAAAGACCACAAATTATCGGTCTTCGATTTTGATTTCTGTAATCCAGATGATTTCTAGGTTTTACCTGAAATCATTTCTTATTTTGAATGTGACTAAAGCCAGGCCTAAAACCCAGCCTGACGAATCGATCTCATGGGAGAAAGAAATAGTCGGCGGAAGGATGATGAGATACAAAAGTGATTTGATTCTTGAAACATCAGAATTGAAGCAATCGATTGGTGCGAATTCAAACCCTACAGCGAAATTCACACTCGATCGTGAATTTTCCGCGAAAAACGGAGGCGAGGAGAAGAACGTTTACACTGCTGATCTTTGATTTTCAAGTAATTGAAATCTTACTTTACAGACAAGATGTAATAACCCACAGTCATCGCAATCGCGATAAGAGCTATTCCGCCGACAAAGAACATTTCAGCAGACCGCGCCCTAATCGTCTGCCTGCCACTAAGATACAGTGCATATGCTCCCAAAGATCCGACGATGTACCCGAACATTATTATTATCGTCTCGGTGACATTCTGGGCGTTCGGATTTGCGACAATTGGATTCAAGTTTATTCCGGCTTGGCCCGAATTACCGATTGCGTTGATTACACCGGCAACGAGAAGGTAGAGGACGATCAGATATAGCCATTCCACTCCTCTGTTCTTCAAAGAAGTTGCCGAGGCAGGGTTCGTGAGCCTTTTTCCAACCTCAGTCTGCATGACTCTCGAAGTTAGTTTCCCTGTGGCAGCCTGTACTCTTTTCTTGATTCCCAAGCGAAATGTATCACGCGTTTTTGAAATTAGCTTTAGAGTCATTCTTCGAACGTCGCAATTCCAATCTTGCGACTTCCTTAGCCCAAACTCCAGTTTCCTTAAGCCCTATTATAGTCTCTAAATACCTTTCCCAGCTGTCGTTCTCGAACGCTTTGCTCCATTCCGAGAATTTGGAATTTATCTGTGCCTTAGCTCTCTCATGAAAAATGCAGTAGTTTGGATCCGTAGATGAAATCCTATCACATAATGTGCATTTTTCTTTCAGTGCATCCATGGTAAATCATCTCTCGAAACTGGTGGCAATGATTTTCCTTGAGTCGCAGAAAAAGTTGGCGCATGATTCTTTCGTAGAATGATGCGAGAAAGAAACGGAAATTACTGGCCACCCGCAGCTCAAGCATGAGCGACCGGTTGATTTGATGATTCCCCTAGGCAGGGCAGGCGACGAAGCTTTACAACCCTTTGCGAAATTCGAACACCCAATGAATCGTTTCCCGGACTTTCTTGATTTTATCAATTGAAGATTCCCAATCTTGCAAGTAGGACAAGGGCCTAGACTTTTCCTAGGTGTGACTCTCTCTTCTTGCGAGGAAAGACTTGCCCAATCCAACTTTTCGATTCCGGTAATGTTTTTTAGAGAATTTCGAAGAACTGATATGATCTGTATGACAATCTCCTCCTCAATGGCTTTAGCGGATTGCAACTGATTCAATTTCGTTTCGAGATTTCTCGTCATTTCCGAAGACACTATGTCGGGTGAATGATTCCTCAACGTCTCGATAAGAGAAATTCCGTTTAGCGAAGGGACGAGCTCATTTTTCATTTTTTTAACGTAAAACCGCTTGATTAGGGTGGAAATCGTTTCGGCCCGGGTTGCTTTCGTTCCGATTTTTTCGCCTTCCATTTTTGCAAGAAGAGATCCTTCGGAGTATCTACTCGGTTGAGGATCGATTATCGTCGAAATTGCTGCACCTCTTACATCAAATTCTTCTCCAACAATCAGAGCTACATTCAAGGTCTCAGGAGTGCTAAAGGAATAATTGTAATATCTCATCCATCCCTGCTCCAAGACTCGCGTTCCTTCAGATTGAAATTCGCTCGACGACACGTCAAAAATCGCTACAGTTTTTTCAAGGAGGGCGTCAGATGCAAAGGTATTGCAAAATCGCCTCACAATTATTTCATAGACCTTCCATTCTTGATCTGATAATTTCCCGTGGGGTATTTCCCCTGTAGGAAAAATTGATGGGTGCGCAGAATCTTCCCGCGGACCCTGCCACGGAACGGATCTTCTTTTCGGATC
>JAPCJU010000171.1 GCA_027886795.1 Nitrososphaerota archaeon
CTTTTCTCTGCTCGCTTGGGGAGATCTACATCAATCATGAATTGAAGGTTCGCTACAACTGCAGCCATCGCAACTGGATGCGAAGAGAAGGTGACAGCATGCCACCATCTGTATTTATCAAAGAAATCTGCTATCTCTATGCTGACGACAACACCTGCAGCTGGAAGGTGAGAACTAACGATCCCCTTTGCTGTTGTCATGATATCGGGGGTTATACCGTAGTGCTGGTAGCAGAACCATTTTCCAGTCCTAGCGAAACCAGACATGACTTCATCGTCGATTAGTAGGATGCCATATTTTTTCGTGAGAGACCTTAGTCCTTGCACCCATTCGATCGGCGACACAATGAGCGAACCCCCGCATACTAGCTCCGTGATAACAGCTGCCACATTTTCGGGGCCAAGCGAGAGGATGAGGTGCTCGAGCTCATTCAGGCAGGCGACGTTACCGTTTACTTGACACTGTTCTGGTCCCTTGTAGCCGTAGGGGCATCTGTAACAAAAGGGGGCCGGAGCTGGAAAGTATCCATCTGCAGGAAAACCAGGTACGGGCCTGTACTCGTTTGAGTTAGGCGATGATAATGATCCACGCCAGTATCTCACTCTGGTGCAGGCACCCGCGCCTTCCGTCCATCCATGGTATGAGTATTCTCTGGTGATGATGTATGGCCTGTTAGTGTAGAGCTTTGCAATTTGGAGAGCTTCCTCGTTTGCTTCACTTCCCGAGCCCACGAAATGGACTCTTCCTGCCCAGGAGTCAGCGCCGAGTATGTCCTTAACGATAATTTTAGCCGCTTCTGATTTGTACGGAGTTGTGAAGAATTCCCAGAGGTAGCCGTAATTTTCGAGCGAATCCTTGATTGCTTCGACAATCCGAGGATTGCGCTGACCCGCGTTCACGGATATGAGCCCTGAAAGAAAGTCAAGCAATTTGTTTCCGTTGGCATCAATTACGTATGCTCCCTCGCATTTTGCGATAGGAATGGGGGACCACTCGCTCAGAGCTTTCTCAATATGGAAACAATAATCTCTGTCCCACTCAATTATCTTGTTCCAATCAATTTTCTTCTTTTCGGCACTTTCTGTGTTTGTAACAGAACTCTGCTCTTGTTCGAGCATTACGGTTGCATCAACATCTTGCAATGATATATCGAATATCCCGAACGTGTTCGGGAGATGAATCATCCGTCGGTGGAGGGCACTTCTCAGATATTTATTTCTAAGATGCCGATTTTTCGATCATGTTTGCGACTCTATACAAATCATGTGATTGATCGTCAGTACCATTTTTGAGGAACCCGAAGAAAGTGTGAAACAATAGCTCTACTTGGTTGGTTGATCGAAGTAACCCTGATCTGAAAGAAGAGCTGAGGGCGTCACTTTTGTTGAACGTTATCAAACCTCCCGTGCCATTTACCGAGAACTCCAGTTTGTTTTCAAGCGAAGAAGTTCCGGAAACCAAATGACAAACAGATCCATCTTCAAGATCGAGTAAAGATACGTAAAAAATTGAATTGTCGGTCATCACTTTCCTCGAGAACAGTTTCTTTGTTCTAATCCGACCAAGCAAGATTTCAAGGGCACTAATTCCATCAAACAATCCTTGAAAGAGGGAGTAACCCGACAAATCTTTATCAAGATTCTTAGATTCGATTCTTAGGATTCTGGGAATCCCGATAGATCCATTCGAAATTGCAGTGAGCGCGTTTGTTAACAAGGGATGATGCGTCATTGGATTCAATAATACAATTCTATCTTTTCGTTTCTTAGCCTCGCTTAATACATACTCACTGAATTTGAAATTACTCGAGATTGGACCGACCAGTATCGTCTTCATTCTCGATCGAATGGCCTTCTCGATCAAATTCGCTCTTGCCTGGTTATTGGATTCACATATATCGACAAATGTGTCGACGGCTGAATTTCTGAACCCTCGCTTTTCACTCAGTCTTTCAGCGCGAACCCCCGACAAGTTCCATGCCCTAATGTGGAGATCACATAGTTTCGAGTCTCCCACCACTAAAACTCCAGCCTCGAGTCGCCTTCTCCCCGTGTCTATCGAAGGAAGGGCAGTCGACATTGACCGGCCGGTCTCTTGAATCCATTAATTAACGATTCACCAAATCGCTTGGCGATCAATTCCGGAAGCTTTGTGAAACTGTTTAAGTATGGAAATGAAATTTTCCGATTGATTGATTTCTCATTTGCATCAAGCGATCGACTGCCACGTCCACGTCTGGCCGGACGCCTTGCTGCAGAAAAATCTCGAAACGATCAAAACCCAGTCTGGAATTTCTCCGGCTTTTGATGGAACAATTTTCACTCTGAGGGGTTCAATGGCAAAGTCCGGAATTTCTACTTCAATCGTAAACAATCTTGTTTTGAGGATCGATCTGATGAGGAAAGCAAACGACTGGACAGCACAGGCGGTTTCAAATCATAAAGATCTTGTCGGAATGGGATGGATTATCGCAGGAGCTCCGGAATCTGCCGACGAAGTTACTAGGTGCGTGAGAGAACTAGGTTTCAAAGGTATCAAGATTCACCTCTCGCATTCAAAGATCTTTCCGGGCGACTCAAGCAATTATCAGATTTACGAAAAAATTTCTGAACTTGGAATCCCGGTCTTGTTCCATTGTGGCAAAAACCCGTATTCAAGAACTTCAGAAACACAGTTTTCTGTTCCCTCGGGCTTTCGCTCGGTGCTATCTTCATTTTCAAGAATGAAGGTCATACTGGGTCATCTTGCGGGATACGAAGACTTTCCAGACGATGCACTGGAAGTACTATCGAGTTTTCGCAACGTGCGCGCAGACACGGCTGTCAGGTCTCCGTCTGGGGTTAACATCAGTGAACTCGTGTCGATAATTGGAATCGACAAGTTCGTCTTCGGTTCGGACTTTCCCATTTATGATCCGGCTGTCCTGCTTTCTTGGTTGCGGGTTTCTGTGCCGCAGCCAGAATTCGATTCCATAACAAAAAAGAATCCAACAGAATTGTTCGAGCTTGGATAGGGAATTAGTTTGATTCAATACAGGTTAGGGTTCGACATCGGAGGAACCTTCACTGACCTAATTGCAATTAGAGAAGACACGGGGGAATTGACCGTTGTAAAATGTCCAACAACGCCAAGTGATCCTTCCCAAGGCGTGATGAACGGGCTAACAACTCTCTTCGAAAAATTGAACATTTCTGGCGCCAATCTGAACATCGCGGTTCACTCAACGACGCTCGTAACAAATACGGTCATAGAGCGAAAGGGAGCAAGAACCGCACTTTTGACCACAAAGGGATTCAGGGATGTATTGGAGATTGGTCGCGAAAACAGAATCACGGTCTATGACATTTTTGAAGAGAAGCTCAAGCCCCTGATCCCGAGGCGGTTGCGAAAAGAAGTTGACGAACGAATTCTTCAA